>JAISAE010000009.1 GCA_031266875.1 Treponema sp. | reverse complement strand
GTTGTACGGTGAACGGCTGTTTAGGTTTAGACATGGCATCTCTCCATAGAGGAAAAAATAAATGCGCGATAAATGCGCGACGCCGTATCTTTTGAGAATCAGAGAACAGAAACAAAGAGCGCAAATCACTATATTACAGTAGGTTAGACCACAAGCGGCTGAAGGGAGTCGAACCCTCGTCTCCAGCTTGGAAGGCTGGGGTAATAGCCGTTATACGACAGCCGCGTGAAATTAAAAAAATACTACCGAAGAACGTGCGGTTTGTCAAGCGCCTGAGTATCTTATTCGTATTGAAACACTTTCAGCAGTATGTAAAACTGGCTTCTTACCTAAATTATTGCGAGGCTTCTTCTTATGAATGTTACAGAACTTATGACTGAACTGGTCTTGCAGATCGGTGTCATTCTATTCGCGGTACGAGTCTGCGGACGGCTGGTCAAACGTATCGGTATCCCGCCGGTGCTGGGTGAACTGCTTGCCGGCGTTATCATTGGCCCCTATGCCCTGGGCAGCATCGCCTTCCCCGGCTTTGACCGCGGCCTATTCCCGCTCGCTGAAGGCGGCGCACTCGCGGTCAGCCCGGAACTCTACGGCTTTGCCACAGTTGCCTCTATTATACTGCTGTTCGCGTCAGGGCTTGAGACTGACATCGCCCTCTTCCTGCGTTACTCTTTGGCGGGCGGACTGATCGGCATTGGCGGCGTAGTCGTGGCCTTTATCTCCGGTGATATAGTCGGCATGGCGCTCCTGCACGCCGGCTTCATGGACCCACGCTGCCTCTTCCTCGGCGTCTTATCCACCGCCACCTCAGTCGGAATCACCGCACGGATACTGTCCGACCAGAAAAAGATGGATTCGCCGGAAGGCGTTACCATACTGGCCGCGGCGGTCTTCGACGATGTGCTGGGCATCATCATGCTGGCGGTGGTACTGGGTATCGTGGCGCTCTTAACCAGTAATAGCGGCAGTAGCCTCGACATAAGCAGCATACTGCTCATCGCGGGTAAGGCGTTTGGTATCTGGCTAGGCTCCACCGCCCTGGGGCTGATCTTCGCTAAGCATATCGCCGGCTTCTTAAAAATGTTTAAGACATCTTACGACTTCTCGATACTGGCGCTCGGCGTCGCGCTGGTACTAGCCGGCGTCTTCGAGAAGCAGGGACTCGCCATGATCATTGGCGCGTACATCGCGGGGCTGTCGCTGTCAAAGACCGACATCGCGGCGGTTATACAGGAGCGTATACACGGACTGTACGAGTTCTTTGTACCGCTCTTCTTCGCGGTTATGGGCATGATGGTGAATGTACGGGAGCTTGTGTCCGTACAGGTGCTACTGTTTGGCGCGGTATACACGCTGATGGCAATAGTCGCCAAGCTCATTGGCTGCGGTGTTTCGGCTCTGGCGCTGGGCTTTAACGCCAAAGGCGCTCTGCGCATCGGAACCGGCATGGTGCCGCGTGGTGAAGTGGCGCTTATCATTGCCGGTATCGGACTTTCCTCCGGCGTTCTCGACTCTCAGCTCTTTGGCGTCATCATCCTTATGACCTTCATTACGACGATTGCAGCCCCGCCGCTGCTCAACATCTTCTTAACACTGCCGGGCGCGGGAACCCGCAAACCAGCAAAGGACAACGACGCCGCTACCGCTGTCTGGGACTTTTTCTCAGACGAAATCGCCGATCTGGTGGTTGATAGTCTGCTGAAACAGCTTCGCGCCGAAGGCTTCTATGTGCAGATGATGAACATCAACGACGGCCTCTCCCAAGCGCGAAAAGGCGATATATCCCTGTCGATTACCGAAGAAGAGAACAAGGTAAGCATCGTTACTGGTAAGAGCGATATGCCGTTTGTCAAAACCGCAATGTATGAGGTGATACTGACCCTGGGCGATTCAATACAGAAGCTCAAAGACACCGCCAACCCCGCTGAGATGAAAAAAGAACTGGCGCAAATGGACGAGGGCAGAATGCCGGACGACATACTGCTGTCGCGCATTGAGCCGGACTGCGTTACCATTGACCTCAAAGGCAATGACAAGGACGCGATTATAACCGAGCTGGTTGACCTGCTGGCGTCAAAGGGCAAGCTGAATAACCGCGACGACGTCTTACGCGAGGTGTTTGAACGGGAACGCTCAATGAGTACGGGCATGGAACACGGCATAGCTCTGCCCCACGGCAAGAGCGACAGCGTTGACGAGCTAAGTGTAGCGATTGGCATCAAGAAGGACGGCGTTGACTTTGATTCTCTGGATGGTGAGCGTTCCCGCCTTTTTATCATGGTCGTTGCACCGCGGAAAGCGAGCGGCCCTCATGTTCAGTTTCTCGCCTCTATCAGCGCTGTATTAAAGGCCGAAACAACACGACAGGAGCTGCTCAAAGCCGCTACAGCGGAAGAGGTCGTTGAGCTATTGCGGGGAAAGTAGTATAGCGGCCATTTCATCCATCTCGCTGGCGACGTCCTCGCTTATCAATCCCAGATTCCTCCCTGCCTGAACCGCCTGTTCTCCTCCTGATAAGCGTCTCTATAGAACAGTCCGTGACCAACCGCGTGTATCGCTCAAGCGGTCGGTAGCTTCCAGCCTCTGTTTATCCCCTATTCCCTGCTTTCTCATGCCATGGTGAATATTTTGCCCATGAATACAAAAATGTTCATCATAATAAAAACTTTTTTCATTATGATAAGAAGCGTTTTCCTCATGAAAGAAAGAATGTTCCTCCGAAGGAAAACTTTTTTCCTCTGGAGGGGATAAATTTTCCTACGGAGGAAAAAATAATTCCTCTGGAGGAAAATAATTTTACTCCGAAGGAAAAAGATGTTTCTCTAGAGGAAAAAAATTTTACTCCAGAGAAAAAGAATGTTCCTCCGAAGGAAAAAAGTTTTCCTCCAGAGGAAAATAATTTTACTCCGAGTGAAAAAGATGTTTCTCTGGAGGGCAAAAGTTTTCCTCCAGAGGAAGAAGCAATTTCTCTGGAGGAGGAAAATTTTACTCTAGAGAAAAAAAGTTTTACTCAGAAGGAAAAAGTCATTCCTCTGGAGGAAAAAATTTTCATCAAGAGTAAAAAGCCATTTATCATGATGAAAACTTTTGTGATTATGTCAGGCGCTTTTGTCAACATGGCGGGAAGGCGTACGGATGACCGGAGGCTCTAAACCTCCGGCAAGGCGTTACGTCTTTTGGTTGCGTAGCTCTTCCCGAAGAAGCGGGAATCAGCGTGCGCTTGAGGCAAGTTCTTGCAAGGCCCTTTCCCGTGTGGCTATGACACAGTCGCACCATGCGTCAAATTCAGGATCGTCTTTCTGATATTCAGCGTGTGCCAGAATATGATCAAGCGTCCATCGGATGCCCTGATCAAAACGCACCTTAGCGGTAAACCCGGGTACGAGGCGCTTGAGTTTACTGTTGTCGAATACAACGGAATTGGCCTTGTCACCGATGAGACCGCCAAAGAAGTTATAGGTACCGCAGTTGCTCAAAAACTCGCTGGATATATGAACAGCCTTGAGTTCCACGCCGAGAGCTTGGGCAATAGTGTCATAGACCTGATTCCAGGTGATGGTTTCGTCCGATGTGATCTGCACGGCCTCGCCTATGGCGTGGATATTGCCCATGAGTCCGGCAAAAGCGCGGGCAAAGTCACTGTTATGGGTCATTGTCCACAGGCTCGTTCCATCGCCATGTATGATAACCGGCTTTCCCTCGATCATGCGCTTCACCACTTGCCAGCTCCCGTTTTTGCCATGTACGCCAAGGGGTACATTCCGTTCATCGTAGGTGTGGCTGGGTCTGACTATCGTAATGGGGAAGCCATGCTCCCGATACGCCTGCATCAACACATCCTCACACGCGATCTTATTCCGCGAGTATTCCCAGTAGGGATTAGCAAGCGGCGTGGCCTCGCTGACGCGATAGTCAGCAAGCGGCTTCTGGTAGGCTGACGCGGAACTCAGCCATAGGTATTGGCGGGTTCTGCCGTTAAAGAGAGTGAAATCGCGTTCAATTTGATTTGGTGTAAAGCCGATGAAGTCAGCCACCACGTCAAAGCTCAGGCCCTTGAGTTTTGCCTCAAGGTCAGTGTCGGTGTTGATGTCGCAGGGGATGTGCGTAAGTTTGCCGGACAAGATCTCGCTGCGGGAGCCGCGATTGAGCAGGTAGAGTTCCCAGCCCTGTTCCAGAATCGTCCGTGAGATAGCGGTACTGATGGTTCCCGTGCCTCCGATGAATAATGCTTTCATAAGTCCTCCAATGGTAGCGCGCCGAATATGCCATGCGCGAAGTGTTCGTCATCATATCAGGAAGCGGCGCGTTACGTTAAGGGAGAAACCAGATAGCTGGTTGTCAAACAGCGTGATACGGCCTATTTTAATGAAGAGTATTAAACCGCGTCGTGAGAAAGGGCTTACCGCGCTTTGAGTTGGCGCGAGGGTGGATTGAAACAAACACAAACAAACATGGAGGTACTGGTGAAATTTACACATGGTTATTGGCTTGTCAGGGACGGGATTGAACCGCATTATGCCGCGCAGGTCTATGAGGCTGAGCAAGAGGGCGATGAACTTGTTGTTTACGCGCCGGATCATCCGCTGCGCGCCCGGGGCGACACCTTGGGCGGAGCGGTTCTGACTATCCGCTACGCGAGTCTGGCGCGAAACGTTATCAGGGTGCGGGTATCGCACTTTGAAGGGGCAATCAGCAAGGGGCCGCGCTTTGAACTGACGCCGGATAGTGCGTTTAAGCCGGAGATCAGCGTTACGGATAACGGAGCCACGCTCAAAGCCGGAGAGCTTACGGTTCACGCGGGCCTTGGCGCTGCTTGGAACACCACGTTTTGCGCCAATGGCAAGGTCATCACGAAGAACGAGTCGCGCTCGACCGGCTATATGCTGGATCAGGCAAAAGGCCCGTTCATCAAGGACGAGCTTTCCCTGGGCGTAGGTGAATTGGTGTATGGCCTGGGAGAACGTTTCGGGCCGCTCATCAAGAACGGGCAGCGTGTTGAGATATGGAACGCTGACGGCGGGACTGCCAGCGAGCAGGCCTATAAGAACATCCCGTTCTACCTTACGAACAAGGGCTATGGCGTGTTTGTAAACAACACGGGCAGGGTTTCTTTTGAGGTAGCAAGTGAAAAAGTCTCCCGCGTTCAGTTCAGTGTTCCGGGAGAAAGCCTTGAATACGTTGTTATTTACGGACCTTCGCCCAAGCAGATCCTTGATCGCTACACCGCGCTGACCGGTCGCCCCACCCTGCCGCCCGCGTGGACTTTTGGACTGTGGCTCTCAACCTCGTTCACCACAAACTATGACGAGCAGACTGTGATGAGCTTTATCAATGGCATGAGTGAGCGAGGCATCTCCCTAAACGTGTTCCACTTCGATTGCTTCTGGATGAAAGGCGCTCACTGGTGCGATTTTGTCTGGGATGAGACAACATTCCCTGACCCAAGGGGTATGCTTGCGCGGATCAAGGCAAAGGGCATCAAGGTCTGCGTGTGGATCAACCCTTACATTGCCCAGCGTTCTCTATTGTTTGAAGAGGGACGGCAGAAAGGCTATTTCATTAAAAAGAAGGATGGCTCGGTGTTTCAAACTGATCTCTGGCAGTCAGGCATGGCTATCGTTGACTTCACCAACCCTGAAGCAACGCGCTGGTATCAGGGTTTGCTCGCCAGACTTGTTGACATGGGCGTTGACGCCTTCAAGACCGACTTTGGCGAGCGTGTGCCGGAAGATTCCGTGTTCCGCGACGGCAATGACGCGGTGTATTTTAACAACGGCGATCCGGCCTTGTACCACAACTACTACACCTATCTCTACAACAAGGCCGTGTTTGAGCTTCTGGAAGCGAAGAAGGGCAAAGGCGAAGCCTGTGTGTTTGCCCGTTCCGCCACTAGCGGCGGTCAGAAGTTTCCGGTTCACTGGGGCGGCGACTGCGAATCGACCTTTGAGGGAATGGCCGAAACGCTTCGCGGCGGTCTTTCGCTATCGTTATCCGGCTTTGGGTTCTGGAGCCATGACATCGGCGGCTTTGAGGGCATGCCTAACGCGGCGTTGTTTAAGCGGTGGCTTGCCTTTGGCTTGTTGTCCTCTCATTCTCGTTTACATGGTAGTAATTCCTACCGTGTACCGTGGAACGTAGATGAAGAAGCGGTGGAAGTCTGCCGTTTTTTCACAAAGCTCAAGGCGTCAATACTGCCCTATCTGCTTGATGGGGCAAAGGAAGCCCACGAGCGCGGTGTACCGCTCATGCGGGCTATGTTCCTTGAGTTTCCCAATGATCCGGCCTGTGCCTACCTTGACCGCCAGTATATGCTCGGCCCCTCAATTCTGGTTGCGCCGGTTTTCAGCCCTGATGGTGAAGTTACGTACTACCTGCCCGCCGGAACCTGGACCAGCCTGATAAGCGGTGAACAGAGAGAAGGCGGTCGCTGGTTCACGGAGACCCATGGTTATCTCAGCCTTCCGTTGTTCAGGATAAACGCATAATTTTCTCTATGGGCGCTGGCATACCGTATCCTCTGTGTCGGCGTTCACGTTCCTTCGTGGATAGACTGGCAACAGGGAAAGCAGGGTATACTAGACTAGTCTCGCCACATGAGAGCAGGAAATGTAAAGGAGTATAAAGGAACGTATATGTCAGTGTTTAGGTATCAAACTCTTGAGGCTGGTCAGCTTCAAGACCTCGCTAAGAAAAAATCGTTTCAGGAGACCATTAAGGCCGGCATTGCCCAAAATGACGAGCGACATAGGTTTACCGTTCAGCCGTCGCCGGAAAAAGAGCGAGCCTTGCCGGTGATTGACCGTCTGCTTGATTTCTGGTGGTTCAATGTTACCGCCGTGTTCAGGCATATAGGCACGGTACTGAATCAGGCCGTGATCCAGGCGCAAGGTTCCCTGGTCCGCTATTTTGAACAGCTCTATTCGTTCTTTTTAGCGCCACCCGTCACGCACACAGCGGACTGAAAGGCGTGTCCACTTTTGAACAGGCCGTGTCTCAAGGGCTGGGCTTATGGCCAAAGGAGACGGTATTTCTGGCTGCTGTTTCTGGCGGCGCTGATTCAACCGCAATGCTGGCCGCGCTTGCTTCTTTGCGGGAAAACGCTGGCTTCCGGCTCTATTGTCTGCACATTGAGCATGGTATACGAAGCGCGGATGAGAGTGAGGGCGACGCTCTGGCGGTTACGGCGCTCTGTGAGCGACTCGCGGTTCCGTGTCGTGTGGTTTCCATCAAGCACGGGCATATCGTTGATGCCGCAAAGGACTGGGGTAGCGGCATTGAGGCGGCGGCGCGTCATTTCCGAACTCAGGCGTGGCAATGTGAAGCCCAGCGCATTGGCGCGGCGCGGGTACTGGTGGCTCATACTCAGGACGACCTGCTGGAAACGGCGCTCATGCGTATTTTTCGCGGCGTGGGCCCAGCTGGTCTTGCCGCCATGGCGCGTGAAAAAGGGCTGGTTCTGCGCCCCCTGCTTGAGTTAACCCGAAGAGACGTTCTCGTGTATCTTGCAGAGCGCGGCCTCTCCTACCAAAGTGATTCTACCAACAACGATATCCGCTATCTGCGTAACCGCATACGGCATAAACTCATCCCCTGCCTCGACACCTTCTTCCCCCAATGGCGAAGCACATTGCCGCGCTTGACCGAAACCCAGCGCCTTGTCGCAGACCTGCTTGCCTGTGAAGCGCGTAGCGTGGACTGGAAACGGCTTACTGATAAGCGGCTCAGAACTGCCGCCGCTGCTTTTTTCGCGCTCCCGCTTCTTCTGCGTGAAGAAGCTCTATTTCAGGCCGTAGATATGCTTACAGAAAACGACCCCCGCGCCGGACAGCCGGTCAAGCGGGCCAGCCTGCGGCGTTTCAGCGAAGGCGGGCTTCAGGCCATAGACGCGGGGCTTATACGCCTTGAGAAGGGGGCTGACAGTATTGATATTTCATTAAATTCTTATAATAGAAAAAAATATGATGAAGGTTTTACACTGGTAATAAGAGAGCCGGGGCGCTATACCCTGTCCGGCTTCGGTATCTGTACCCTGAATCTCACTATTGAAGCATGGTCCAACGCTTTTGAGGTTTGCGGAAGCAGATGCACCGCTACCTTACCGCTTGTATTCAAGCGGGTAAAAAATGTCCACGACAAAGGACACGCCATTACTATTCTGGTGGAAGATATAAACGGCCCGCTCGCCCGTATTATTCATAATAATGGCATGGAAGATTTTTTTACTGGTAGCTTAGTTTTGTAGCAAAATAGGTCAACACCCACTTGACTCAATCCGTAGAGTGCATAAAATAGTAGATATGAGTGACTATCTTGATCCCAATAATGAGGAGCTTCTCAAAGATTTTTTTAGTGAAGCTCAGATGCAGGTTGACACGCTGGAACAGAACATTCTGGTTCTGGAAACCGAGGCGGGTAACCGCGACGCGGTTGACGAGATATTCCGGGCGGCTCATACCCTAAAGGGCGGGGCGGCCACAGTGGAAATGATGGAGCTGTCCCACTTCACCCACCTTGTCGAGGATGTGCTTGATGCCATTCGTTCTGACGTAATTAAGGTTAATGAGGATGTGGTTGATACGCTTCTCGCGGCAATCGATATCATCAAAGCCATGTTACAGGCGCGCATGGATGGGTCGGTGTATCAGGAGAACACCGGCGATATAGAAGGACGCCTATCCGCGCTCTTGACGGAGGACGCGGGTCGCAAAAAAGGCGTAGCAAAGTCGACTCCGAAAGCTTCCCCTGCGCCCGCGCCGAAGGTAGCACAGCCCGCGCCCACTGTCAAATCCGTAGGCGGGCTTTCCGAGTATGAATTGCTGGAACTTAAGGAATCGGTGGAAGGCGGCCAGCCAATCTATCGTCTTTCGGTACAGTTTGATGAAACTGGACTCATGAATACTGTTGGTGGTATTCAGGTGTATGCTTCGCTCAAAAGCGATGGTACCATACTCAAGACGGTCCCTGATTTTGAAGATTTGTTTGATGATAACTTCTTCCCTGTCGTTGACTATTACATCGCTTCCAGTAAGCCGCTTGCAGACCTTAAGCGTCATGCGATCATACCAGATATAACACTTGAAGCGGAGATTATAAACATTAACGATATTGTTGACGTTTCGGATTCAGCGACAACGCCAGACGTTGAACAAAAAGTTCCCATCGCGCAAGTTGCAGCCCCGCCAGTCGCCGCGTCGGCTCCACAACCTGCTGAAACGCCACTAACCAAAAGTACGGGGGCTTCGGCGAAACCGGCTGAGGCGGGGGCTTTGCCTAAAGATTCGGCTGATGCGAAAAAGGCTGGCAAGGAAGCTGGCGCCATACTGCGGGTTGATTCAAAACGCATTGACGACTTGCTCAACCTCGTCTCCGAAACGGTTATCACCAAGGCTACATTTAACCAGATTAGTAACCAGTTCACCGACCTCATAAACGAACTACACGGACTTGGGGTGGCCTATCGCGACAAGATTAAGGGGCTGTTTGACAGCCTACCTACTTACCTTGAGGATATTCAGGGCGGGCGTTCTGTAAAAGATATTCGTAAACAGATAAGTGATGATTATGGTGATATTTTTAGCCTGTTTGACGGCTTTGAAACATCAATGAAGACCAACATGGGTAAGTTCCGTTCAACAGCACAGAACCTGGGGCGTATCACCGGTGAGTTGCAGGAAGGTGTCATGCGTATTCGCATGGTTCCCATCAGCCAGATATTCAGCCGCTTCCCTCGTCTCGTGCGCGACCTTTCCAAGGCGCTGAACAAAAAAATCAGCCTCGTGATCGAAGGCGAGGAGACGGAGCTTGATAAATCGGTTATCGAAGACCTGCTCGATCCTATCATGCACTCGGTGCGTAACTCCATTGACCACGGCATTGAGTCGTTGGATGAACGTAAGGCTGCCGGCAAGCCAGAAGAAGGCATAGTGATCCTCAAGGCCGCCAATGAAGGAAACATGATCGTTATCGAAATCGCTGATGACGGCAAAGGCATTGATGTTGATGCGGTCAAGGCTAAGGCGATCGAGCGCGGGCTGATTCACCCGAACAAGGTGCTTACTGACGTTGAGGCGTTTAACCTCATTTTTGAGCCAGGCTTTTCAACGGCAAAGACCGTCACGGACATATCGGGACGTGGTGTGGGGCTTGATGTGGTGCGTCGGCAAATCGAAAAGCTCAATGGCACAGTAACGGTCAGTTCCGAAAGGGGCAAGGGAACCAAGTTTATTATTAAACTGCCCTTGACCCTTGCCATCATACAGGGGTTACTTGTACGGGTCGGCACTGAAATCTATTCAATTCCCATCATTTCGGTTATTGAGAGTCTCAGACTCAAGCCTGAAGACATCAAAATGATTGACAATTACGAGGTGTTCAATATCCGTAACGATGTGATCTCTCTGCTTCGTCTCAACCGGCTCTTTGGCATCAAGACTCAGGAGCAACAGGAGTATAACTTCATTGTTATCGTGGGAACTGCCGAAAAGAAGATGGGTTTCATGGTGGATAGTCTCATTGGAGAGGAGGATGTGGTGATCAAACCCTTACGCGATCAGTACACCAACTCGCCGGGCATTGCCGGCGCGTCGATTCTGGGCGATGGTTCAGTCTCCCTCATCATTGATGTAGGGCAACTATTGGAACTTGGTCTCCGCAAGGAAATTGAGCAACGCCAGATTCGTGAGGCGGCGATACTGTAAATCATGCATGCAAAAGGAGTGTTAACAAAAAAGTGGCAGCGGTGATAAAAGATTTGGCGACCTTAAACGCGGATCTTCAGGAACAGAAGGAACGGGTTGATACGGCTGACTTCAAGATGGTTACTTTCTCGCTTGCAGGGAAAGACTATGGCGTCGACATCATGAATATGAAAGAGATCGCTAGGGCAGATAAGTTTACCTATGTGCCCAACACGGCATCATTTGTGAGGGGTGTGTATAACCTGCGTGGTGACATCATCCCGATAGTGGATTTGAGGGTCTTCTTCCATATGGCGGTTGAGAAGAAGCGGGACGGACAGGAGAATATGCTTATTCTCCACATTAAGGATCGTGTCTACGGTACCATCGTTGACAAGATTGATAAAGTGGTGGCTATCAACAGCGAGACCATACAGCCGCCTCATCCCATTTTCGGCGACATTAACGCCAAGTACATTCGTGGCGTGGTGGAGAAGCAGGGTGAACTCTACGTCATCCTTGATGTGCTTCGTATCTTTAGCCAGAACGAGGAAGAGAAGCAGAAACCTCGTGCCGCGATACAGGAAAGTTCCGGCGATACCTACTATGTGCCGCCGCCACCCACTCCTGAAGAAGCGCGGGAAAAACTGGCAGCTATGGCGGACTCGGCTATTGGCTTTATTAAAGAAAGCCTGCTCGCCCTTAAACAGTTTGCTGTGAGTCCACTTAACGAGACTTGGCTACGGAAGCGTTTCGCTGACTGGAGCGCCACTCGAAGCGAGTCGGAATTACAGCTTAAAAATGTTGGCGAAGCTGAGGAGTACCTCTCAACGTTCTATTCTCCGGGTACAGGGAAGTTCTGGCCTGCTGACTATGCTTATCAGATACGTAACATGCTCCCTGATCTCAGTTCGAACAACATTCAGGTGTGGAACATCGGGTGCGGAAAGGGCTATGAAACCTTTTCGTTTATGTGTATACTCAAGATGCGTTATCCTGATGGGCATATTAAAATCTGGTCTAACGATAGCGACATTATGGCGATATCGAATGCCCCCAACATGATTTATGAGCTTGAAGAAGTGCCAGAATACTGCCGGTCATTCGTGGTCAAGGGGCGTAACGGTTATAGCTTCAATCAGGCCATCAAGGATGCGATTGTTTTTGAGTATCACGATGTGCTGAACGTCAATACCCTGCCTGCGCTGGATATGATCTTGGTGAGAGATGTGCTATCGTTCTTTCCGGTAGTGTCGCAGGAAGCAATGGCAAACGAGTTTTTCGAGAAACTCAAGAAGCGGGGTGCTGTGATACTTGGAAGCAACGAGGTATTGTTTGGGGACAAGTGGCAGGCCATCGGAAATGAGACTGTTTCCGTGTTTATACGGAATGAATAATAATTTGGAGGAGTTATGAGAGTTGAGTATATTAATCCTTTTGTTGAGTCCACGTTTAACGTACTGAAAGAGGTCCTTAATATAGACATCAAACGGGGTGATCTGAAGCTCAAGAACACCAGTATGCAGATTCAAGGTGTTGCGGCCATGGTTGGTCTTGCCGGTGATGTTCAGGGGCGGGTACTTTTTGATATGAGTCAAGAGACCGCTCTCTTTATTGCGGGCGTTATGAACGGTGCAACATTCACCATTTTTGACGAAATGGCCAAAGACACCATTCAGGAGCTTGCCAACATGATCACTGCGCGGGCGGTTACCAAGCTCGGTGGCTTAGGTTTCAAATTTGACCTTACCCCGCCTACTCTTTTCACTGGTGAACACATGGCAGTATCGACCAACATCAAGGTTGAGGCACTTGTTGTTCCTATGGAACTGGACGGAAACGGCAGACTTGAGGTGAACGTTGCCATCCGCGAGCGGACGTAAATTTTTCATGCAAATCTTGTCGTCTCCTCTGTAAGCACTTGACAAGATTTGCGTGTTTCTGGTAGAGTAGAAAAAATTCGGGTGGCAGAACCGCCCGTTAAGGGCGGTTAGCTCAGTTGGTGAGAGCACTAGCTTGACATGCTAGGGGTCACAGGTTCAAGTCCTGTATCGCCCATGATAACAACTTCTTGTAAAACAAGAAGTTGTTATTTTTTCATCTGTCGTGCCAGTAATAATAATCATAATAACCATTTGTAGTAGCATTCTAGCGGTCAAGATTTAATTCCCTTAGCCTTAATTCGTGTAAGGCGAAAGTTGTGCAGTGCCAAGAAAACAGCAGGTACATCGCCTCGACTATCCAATAGTCTTTCTCCTCGCTTTCGCTCATGTGAGAGCGGTTCCTATTATTTTGCTACGTACAAGAGTGTGATGGATGTCTGATCCACAGAGATACAGACATAATTACTTATATTACAACAAGCTATATTTTAAGCCTGAAAGGATTCGATCCTCTAACCTTTAGATAAACATAAAAATAAAATAAAAACTTTCGTCCTTAGCCTTTCAATGCCTGATTCTTATTGTAATCGTCTAAAATACCACTATTAGACGAACTGCGAATCCTCTGCCTTTAGGTATGGAGACTTGTCAAAGCGCATGGCAGGCGACTGTGTGTCCAGTGCTAAACTCGTGAAGCGTGGGAACCTCAGTGCGGCATTGTATGACAGCGCGGGAGCAGCGAGACGCAAAGACACAGCCTGTCGCATTGTCAGCAGCGGGATTCATAGCTTCACCCCGTAGCGCAGTAGTACCGGAGCGTGGCTTGTCCAAGCGTGGGGCAGCGGCGATGAGGGCTTTGGTATAAGGGTGCGCGGTATCACGAAAAAGTACGGTACTGGGTGCAACTTCTACCAGCTTGCCAAGATACATTACAGCAACACGGTCGCAGAGATATTCAATGACACTCATGTCATGGGAGATGAAAAGCATTGATAGATTGCGTCCTTCACGGCGTCGGCTAACGCGGAGCAAGGCAAAAAGATTGAGTAACTGCGCTTGTACTGAGACATCAAGGGCCGAGACTGGCTCATCAGCAATGATGAGTTCAGGGTCGGACAGCAGGGCGCGGGCAATAGCGAGACGTTGGAGCTGACCTCCAGAGAGCTCACGAGGATAACGGGGAAGCATATCTTCTGAAAGCCCAATATCAGCTATAAGCTGCCTAATCTTGTCATGTGCCGCTGTTATATCCATGCCATAATAGCGACAGACTTCAGTGAGGGAAGCAATAATGCGTAACTTGGGGTTAAACGATGCAAAAGGGTTCTGAAATACCATCTGTATATGCTGCCGCACCGACAACAGTTCGTGGCGGCGCAGGCGCGTTAGGTCAGTTCCCTTAAATACAACGCTCCCTTCTGTCGGCTCAATGAGCCGGAGCGCCAGCCTACCAAGCGTGGATTTACCACAGCCACTTTCGCCAACAACGCCAAGAATCTCATTGTTACCAATGGTCAGTGATACATTATCAACAGCGCGTAACAGTGTCCGTCCTACTGAAAAATACTTTTTGAGCGACCTCAATTCTAACATGGTTTTCCTCAAGCCACACTTTATAGTGGCACCTAGCAAGGTGAATAAGCAGTGCAGCCTAAAAATAGATAGCAGTATTAAGCTTAATTCACCCTGTAATGACAATGTACTTTGTGGTCATATCAATGTCTAGTGGTAAAGCATGGTCTTATAAATATGTTATCGCTTATCAACAGCATGGTAAACCTCATGCTTATAACTAGGCTTTATAACCCTACTGATAAGATTATTAGTTACTTGATGCAAAGCCCCTAGCCTCTCTTAACTGCGTCCTCTTCATCACCTCTATCGAACACCTTTTTTTCATTAGTGCGTCATGAGAAATACTATTTACATAAAAATAGCATAGAACTTGATCGCTTACGTGGCATAGTTATGATTGTTGAGGTAAGATAGTTAGTATCATAGATGATGGGTAACTATAGAAGAAAGCAGTAAGGAAACCATAGTCGTTAGACATTGAAATAACAGTGAAATTTTCATATACTTAAATAACTGTGTTTAATATATATGATTGTTATTACTATAGAATAACACTTCTTCCTAACCGTGATGTGAATATGAATAGATACAATAAATAGTAAGTATAGCAATAAATTATAAAAACCATCTATGGGAGCTAGGTAATCCTACTGGTAGGAGCTAAGCGATCCTATAAGTAGGAGCTAGGTAATCCATTAGTGGGAGATGGGTGATCCCGTAGGTAGGAGCTAGGTAATCCATTAGTGGGAGATGGGTGATCCCGTAGGTGGGAGCTAAGTGATCCCACTAGTGGGAGATGGGTGATCCCGTAGGTGGGAGCTAAGTGATCCCACTAGTGGGAGATGGGTGATCCCGTAGGTGGGAGCTAAATGATCCCACTAGTGGGAGATGGGTGGAACTGGATGCGGAGTGTTAGGAAACGGCTAGATCAACCATGGAATCTATGTGATGGGGTTCTTTTAAGAACGTCCCTCCACCAGAAAACTGTGTGAGTATCCGTATACGGTAAGTTCCGGGTGCTAAGACTGGTAACTGTGTGGATATGCGGTTACGCTGGTTGTCTACCAGATTCCCTATTACCTTGATGGTCGAGCCGTCTGCTACATTCACTAGGTATAAGCCGCATGATGGATCGTTTCCAGTTATCTTGATGCGTCTTCCCAGTACCGTAAGCACACTCCCTGAAGTGAGACGTTCATCCACCGTACCGCTGGCCACGTCCAACACTTCCGCGATGTATGCCAAATTCTCCACTACATCCTCGATCTCTACCGTAATGCGGGAGATAATATCCCGCAGCTTCTGACGTTTACGGAATGTAAACTCAACTGGGTTCTTCTTCTTGTCTGGCTTGGCGTCTGTGTGATCAAATGTACCGCCTATCTTAGGGTGTATTGAAAAGTAGTCATTTTCCACGCTGAACCCGTCCGCAAGCTGGTAGAACGCTTCATCAAAATAAGCGTTCACCGCGTCCACCATGGTGTCGTAGTTCAGACTTGATCCACCTCGCGTAACAGCTTCCGCGCAAATCTGATTCACATTCAGGGTCTTGTCAGTTTTCGTGTGGGCAATAAACTTGCCCCCGTATTCCAGATAATTGTGATACAGCCTTGCTCTGATAACATGTAGCACATTCCGCACTTCTTCTAATCCTGCCATAATAGCCTCCTTACTTACTCTTCTTATTTATATTGATTATCAATCTATTTTTAATATTGTCAATATGTCATATCACTATGTTAGTCGTGGTAGCAGAGACCTGTGCGCTATCATCTATACTATGGCTATCTGGTGTCAGCCATGCTATAATGTCATGGATCAGTATGCCATTGACTATACCACCACCGTCTAGTGGACGAAGGGTGTAAATATCTAGTGTAATCCTCCTGAATCAATCAGAGTGGAGCCGTGAATGTTCACTGTAACGTTGTGGCAATCGTTAAAAGGGGTCTCTGGAAGCCTAGACACGGTTTTCAATTTAAGGTATTCATAAAGCCGCTGTTTTAAAGCTGCTATCTTTGGGCGTTGACGCAGCGTTACTCGTGTTAGATAAGAGGAGTCTGCATGGCTGACAACAGGGAGCGGGAGACGCTTCAATTGTTCGACTTGATGTTCAAATTGATTCTGAAAGAAGCAAGTTCCACAGCGCGTGTGCGCTTCATCAATGGGCTGTTCGACAAGAACTATCCGCCTGACAGTGAAACAACCTTTGCCGCCACCGAGAGTGTCAGCAATCAAGGGGAGCGGCTTGAGAAGCTTACTTCGGACATGGTGATTATGATAGGTGGAGATGCTTTTTTAATAGAGGCGCAGATCAATGATGACGAGACCATAGCTGTGCGTGTTTTTCAGTACGGCTTTGCCCATGCCGTGCGGACAAGGCAAACCACTGCTGGGAATCTCACGACGCTGACTATGCCTGCGGCGCGTATTATTTATTGGGAGACGACCCGGAGAACGCCTGACAAAGAGACGGTGCGGCTTGTCTTTCCTGATAAAACCACGCATGATTACGAGGTTGAGGCGCTAAAGGTCTTGGATCAGAGCCTTGTAACGCTTGATAGGCGGGACATGGCACTACTGTTTCCATTTTGTTTGTTGAAGTTCCGTAGAGAAGTGAAAAGGACTGCGGTAACTGTTGAGCGGCGAAGAGAGTTAGCGGGTGAGTTGAGAGTGATGCTGCGTGAGATGGAGGGGTTTTTGGCGGGTGAGCTACGGGAGGGACGCTTGAGTGTTGGGGACGCGGCGATGATACTGGAGCGAGTGGAGCAAATGTATGAAGAGTTGTATGGATTGTATCCAGAGTTTGAGGAGGCTAAAGTGGAATTGCAGGAGCGGTTGAGAACTCATTGGCAGGATTATTTACAAGAAGGTATGCAGCTAGGCAGGCAAGAGGGTATGCAGTTAGGCAGACAGGAAGGTATGCAGCTAGGCAGACAAGAAGGTATGCAGCTAGGCGAGAAACGAGTGGTTGAGCTTTTGGAACAAGGCTATACACTGGAACAAATAAAGCGAATGCTCACCCAAGAAGCTGTGCGGTAGAGTCTGCGGAAGGCTTAGACTGTGCATACAGGCAGGCTTTTAGGGAGATAAGCCCGATAGGTGATACTTTGAATTCCTGCAACACAAAGGTTTTCTGTGGGCTGGGGATAAGACGCCTGATCCTTCATACTATACCGCTGGTGTTAGAGATTTGCGTCATGTGCCACTAGATATTTAGTGTCAGAGAGACGCTCGTACCGTTGCCCATCTGACATCTTATATAAAGATGGCTATAGTATAGTGCATTGGACAAGCTAGTGTAATCTTAGATGATATGTGTGTCGTGTTAGATCGTGTAAGCGTGATAATATGGCAAGTGGCTATTGGTTAAACTAAGGAGGGTGGTATGTCATACCCTGCATGGCTAAAAGACAATGATGAAAACTATCGCTTCCTGCTAGAGACATACAGCACCTACTCAGGCAAACAGGCAATCTGGTCTGGTAGTTTTTCCTGTAAAAACGCAGATTCAGACAGTGACCTATTAAACCTGAAAGAAACATACAAGCTAGACAAGCTGGCTCAATATAGAAATGATGTTGACACTTGCCTAAAGGCAATGGAATGGACCTTTTATCAATTAGCAAGCATTAAACAAGAAGAATTTACTAGTCATCTGTGCGCTTCAGAGATTCTGGATTTCAGCAGAACAAACCACGTAATAATCAACTGTCTTTGCCATGCTACAGTTCTTACAGAAGTTCTGTTGGCACTGGGATTCAAGGCGCGGGCGCTTCTATGCCTGCCCATTGATCTTGTCCCTGCTGATAACCATGTGGTTTACTGTGGTTTTTATTGCCAGTTTGAATAAATGGGTCATGCTTGACCCTTCTCTCTGCTGCTATATACAAGATAAAACAGAAACTGTGGAAGAGCAGGAAACAGTATTTCCTAAGGAGAACGCTGTATGAAATGGCTTAAAAACACAAAGACAGGGCTTACTTATATAAGCAGAATGATTCATCTGCTATGGGGTTCTGATAAGGTATATTTTTTTATTGTTATCTCAGTAATTGCTGTTACTACTGTCTTTCCTTTTATTACCATGTATCTCATTAAGTATTCTATTAATATGCTTACCACTGGCGGTGATTTCATGGCCTACCTCCCCACAGTTTTAACCTTATTGGGCGTGGAACTTGGCATTCATATTTTAGAGTGCCAGGTGGGATTCAATAATGATATTCATGGTTGGATGATTGGAAGCAAACTTTTTACCAGCGTGTTCAGCAAAACTATGGAATTGAATTATGAAATGCTCATGGACAAAGATATCATGGAAAAGCGGGAACGGGCCATGAAAGTTTTGGAACAGCAGAAATTCTATAGCCTTACTGGGCAGTTCATACTTTTTTCATCCAGCTTATTAACCATTTGTGGTATTGTGTATATTGTTGCCAGAATAGAATTCAGAATACTGCTCCTTGTTTTGGCCATTATCGCAATCAACTCAGTATTTACCTCAAAAAGAAAATTAAACGATCGGAAGTTGTTTGCGGCTGTAGTGCCAGTACAACGAAAGACATCATATTTCATGGTCAATATCAATCCTGATACCTCTTTTGGAAAAGAAATACGCTTGTATGATATGCGGGATGGTCTCCTTAAAGTCTTTCAAAAATTACAGGAACTGTCCAAGAAGTCATTTAAAGAGGGTCTAAGTTTTTACATGGTATGTAATTATGTCTTATATATAACCAACTTCCTTTTGAACGCCACCATCTACGGCTTTCTTGGGTTCAAGGTTTTGGTACAGCGGCTCATCACTGTAGGGGACTTTTCCCTGTACCTGAAAGCCATCACTACCTTTAATAGCTCTATGCAACAGATGATCGCCGCCTATATCGCAATTTGCGACAATGGCCAGTACCTCAAGGACTATTTTGATTATATAGAACTCAAAAGCCACTACGAAAAAACTGGACAGGAACTGCCTGCAAAGGCCTGTAATGAGCTTGTTTTTACCTTTGAAAATGTGTCTTTCCATTACCCCTACCAGAGTGAAGCAAGCCTCAAGAATGTCAATCTTACCCTGAGCAACCGGGAACGCCTTGCCATTGTTGGTGAGAACGGCGCGGGTAAAACCACGTTGATAAAGCTCCTCATGCGTCTCTTTGAACCCACCGAGGGTCGTATCCTCCTGAACGGTATAGACATCCGGGAAATCAACTACCGCCAGTACCTTAACCTCTTTGCTTCCGTGTTTCAGGACTTTAAGCTCTTTGCCTTCCGTATTGCCGACAACATTACTTCTCTTCACGATGGCGTAGTGGAAGGAGAGAAACTCACAAACCCGGAGAAAATTCGGGAATGTCTGGACAAGGCAGGGCTGCTGGAAAAGATAGAAAGCCTGGATAAAGGTCTTGATACCTATCTCTACAAACTCTACGAGGAAGACGGCGTTGAGTTATCCGGTGGAGAGTCGCAGAAACTGGCCATTGCGCGAGCATTATACAAAGATGCGCCAGTAATAATTCTTGATGAACCAACAGCGGCGCTTGATCCACGAGCGGAGTATGAGATATACACCCGGTTTTTTGAGATGGTAGCAAACAAGACATCGGTGTTTATCACTCACCGGCTATCTAGTACGCGGTTCTGTGACCAAATCATTGTACTCAAAAACGGAAGCATTGTGGAAACAGGAAGCCATGATGAGCTATTAGCACGCCAGGGCTACTACGCGGAACTGTTCAACATGCAGGCGCAGTTTTACACAGACTCGAAAACAGCGGAACCGCAGGTGTGGGTCTAGTTGATCCTGTAGGGTTAGGGCTAGATGATCCCTCTCTATCAGTTTATAAAGTTTCAAACTTTTTTGATAGAAGTGCTTGACAGCTTTTGTAAGGATGGTTATAGTAGATATGTCGTGTTTCGTACAAGCTGGTTATGTTATACGACTTGATATAATATGAGCCAAAAGACTCTAAAGATTATTGCCTTTGAAAGGAGAACATTATGGGGCCGCCTGAAATAGGTATTTTATCGTTATTTTTGGGATTACCTACAGTCATACTCGGATTTATTTTAGGATCAAAATACCTAAAGATTAAAGAAACTTTAGGATCAAAACTTCTAAAGGTTAAAGAACTGGAAAGCGAAAATGAAATATATAAAAATAAGCTTAAGTTATTAGAAGAAGAAAATGAGAAATACGATAAGTTATTAGATAAGTTATCAGAAGAAGAAAATGAGAAATACGATAATATAATAACCAAATCCATAAGAGGAATGTAACGACATGAAACATATAAAGTATCTATTATGCATGATTTTTATTTTTCTCCCTTTCATAATATATTCACAATATTTAGAGCCGGGAGATGTTGATATTTTTATAAATGAATATGCACAAATAAAACATATTCTTGATGAACACAGAAGCGATAAGGAGGATGGAGATTGGATAAAATACAATGGGTTAACGGATGCTTTTCAGACAATCAGTGAAGAATACATTAAGAAACCCACAAACAATAAAATGTTTAATGATACTAAAAGACACTATCAGGAAATGCTGGATTGTAAGGTGCCTTGGGAGCTTGAACGTGTTTTTAGAACAATCGGGTGGAACATTGATGGGAATAAAAAATTCTTAAGTATAACCTTGGGATGGGGATTTTTATATGGTGTGAAAGAAATGGAAAAGGAAACCAGTAAAATACCGGAACTGATGTATAAATTATTTGTAGAAAAATATTATTTGGGAATGTTAAATATATTGAAGCTATTTAATGAACATGATTTGGATATAATAAATGTACGCATGGAAGAAATAAGAAACCTTATGGTGTAAAAAATAAAATGCCTAAAAAACCCCAGTCTGGGAGTATGGAAAGCCTGGTAGATACACTTACCGGGTTTTTTGAAGACAATCTCTCTGCTGATAGGGATTATTAAGATACTCCGCCTTGTAACAGCGTGGATCAACACCGTAAGGATTGACGCCGAGAAAATATTTGATCGCGTAGCAGCCGCTTCTGCATACAGGGAGTGAGGCACATTCCCGGCACACGCTATTAAAGCGCTCTGTTGGCGGAAACAAAATAGCGTTTATATTCTTATTGTTCCAGATCGCGCTCACCAGAGAACGCCGTATATTGCCTGCCGTCATTTCTGGAATTCCGATTAGTTTTTCACACACACTGACATCACCATTCGGCAACACAATAAAAGAACGGCGAAATGCGCCACACGGAACCGCGTCCGCTTCACACGTCCATGTATCACTATGCGCCACCGCACGAACATCAATCTTGCCCGCATACCGCTCATGATGTGCCGTTATTTGTTCTCTTGCCGCAGCCATCTGCGCATCGCTTACCAATAACGCGGCGTCGCCTCTCCCCGCAGAACTCAGGCTAAAACGGTCGAGTATCAATCGCTCAACGCCAGACTCAACACACCGGTTAATAAGTTCAGCAATGCCTGCACTATTCAATGGGGTAAGCACACTCTTTACCTGTACATGCAAACCCGCGTCACTCAGTTCCTTGAGCGCATGAACTACAATATCAAAAGAAGCGCGTACTGTTGTCAGCTTATCGTGAATTTCCGCGTCCGCGCTATCAAGACTTACCTGTATTAACGGCGGGTTCTTGAGCGCACACAGCTACTTATAACCCGCGTATCGATCAAAGAGCCATTTGTGCAAAGGCATGTCAGTATATCAGCCGTGTCAAGCGCTTCCATAATGCTAAAGATACCTGGATGCAACAACGGTTCCCCGCCGGTCAGCGTACACCGGAGCACTTTAAGCGTAGAAGCCTGTTCGATAAGCGACAGCCATTCTGCCGTACTCAATTCATCCGCCATCCGCGCTTCCGCCGCGTTAAAACAATAAATACAACGAAAATTGCAGGCGTGGGTAAGTGAAAGAAACATTTCGCAGGGGGTTTCACAGCGATCTACCTCTCTGGCGCGATCTGTATCTGGTCTATAGAGATAATCCTGTGGAGCGTATCGCCGAACCACAGACACTTGATGAGCCGGCCAGGAGAGACACAGTTCCCGTCGCCGCAGTACATCCGTAACGACTGCAACCGCTTCTTCTGCGGGAATCTCATGGAGTTTTTCAACGATATACGCAATATGGTTAAGCGTAAACTCACCGTTACACTGTGCCAGTATAAAGGCTTCAAAAGGCGTTAGCGCCTCGTTGATATCCGCGTTCTGATCAATGATCCAGCAAAAAAATGGCAGTTTTTTTATCCGTACTAAGTCTTTCAGTACCGGATAAAAGTCAGGTCTCAAATCAGACATCATGCGTCATTTTTGCGTAAAGAGGTACGGAAACACCGGGGATCTATCGCAAAAGGATTTTTATAATCCCGGTATGAAAAAAGAAAACAGCCTGTGTGACATAGGTTTATATGCTCACAGTCACGGCACACGGTATCCAACATCTCTGCGGGGATACGGGTGATAAAATCAGGAATATCCGAATTCCAGATGCGCGATAAGGTATCCCCCTGCGTGATGTTGCCGAATACAAAGGCGTCGAGATTTCCCAATGGTTCGCAGAACGTGATATTCCCATTCGGCATAAGCGTCAGGCTCTCTTTTACACCGCCGCAAGCGACAATCTCTGTGCCATCAACCCAGCGTAGACTACCAAGTGGCGGTTCTGCAATCTGCATTGCCGGATACGCCGCTGCCTTCATGCGTGCAACTTCAATAATGGCACTTGCAGCTTCATAAGACTGCGCGTAGACCGCCGCGTGAATACTTGTTATATCCGCAACGCTCAATGTTCCGTCGCATACCGCCAGCACGGAAAAAGCTTCTTTGTCTTCCTGAATTGAATCATTGGTACGCGCATTCTTTATAAGAAAACGACCTTTACTTATCCGTAAAATACGCTCTTTTTTCAGAATAGGATATTATCCGGCGTTCACAGTCTCATTCCTTTATCCACTAACAATGAAAGGATTATGGGGATAGTCCGCTTTCCAGCACTTCGGATCTGGTCTATAATAATCATCAGTCAGAAATCGTTTTGCGGCGAAACAACCGGTTTTGCAACTTGTAAAACACTCGCAGCCGAAGCACGGTTCCTTGATAGCTCCCGCAGGAGGCGAGAATATCGCATCAATACGTGGAGAGCGCCACATCTCACGCAATGACATGGATTTAAAATTACCAACCGTGAGCGAAGGAATTCCGAGCGTCTTTTCACACACCGGGAAATCACCTTCGGGAGAAACCGCGAATCCACTCATAAACCCGCCGCAGATAAACACATCGTCTTTTGTCTGCCAATTCCGCGCACCCGCGATAAGATTGATAAGCATCGTATCGCCGAATATCGCTTTCTTCTGCGCGACCATCTCGGCAAGGGATGCCTCCTCACTGGCGCTGAGAAAAAAGCGCTTATCCTCACGGCCATTATAACATAGATCATAGCGGTCGAATCGATATTCGATACACCCTCATTATGGCACAAATCAATGAGAGCCGCAGCCTCTGGCGCTGTCTCTGGGAGCATGAGCGACTTGATGTACACTTTGATTTCCGCCTCAACGAGCATACGAATCGCCTTTATAATTACTGGAAATGAACTGCGGGAATCAGTTACCGTGCCATGCACCGTAGAGATGGGTGAATCAAGACTAATTTGGATAAGCGGAACGTCAAGGTCTTTGAGTTTCCGTACCGTTTCTTCAGTGATAAGACTCCCATTGGTACAGATATAGGTTATTATATTGCTTCTTTGCAAGGCGGCAAGGATATCAAAGAAACCCTGATGAATCAAAGGCTCACCGCTGGTCAAGGTACATTTCAACACACCCATATCACGCGCCTCTTCAATGAGCGAAACCCACTGCCCGGTTGATAATTCATCCGCGCCCGCTCCCTGACCAGAACTGTTGTAACAGTACACACAACGAAAATTGCATCGGTGGGTCAGAATGAGCGTCATATCGACAGGCGTTTCATAGCGTCCGCCAATTTCACCTTCGGCGTGGTATAAAAAATCCTGCGGCGCGTAACGAGCTGCGGACACCAGTACAGGGACATCCTTAAAATCGATAAACAAACGAAACTTTATTTCCAGTTCCCGTAAAAATGACTGGGCATAGTCGCTTTGCCATTCAAACGTCCGTTCCATGATATAACAAAGATCGTACGCCGTGTACGCGCCTGTGCAATGAGCAAGAAGAAACGCTTCAATAGGCGCGATTTGTATACTCACGTCATTGATTAGTTCCACAAGATGACAGAATGCTTTCAGCCGATTCATTCTGACCGTTAATTTGAGTACCGGATAGCAATTAAAACACATAATATACCTTAGCTAAAACGCGAATGACGTAATCGTGCAACCGCCCTGACACTTATTCGGCGCGACCGGAATACATACGCTTGATATCGCCTGACATGCGTTACAGCAGAGCAGAGACGGCGTTGGGGACGCATTCTCAAAGGCCGCCTTTATCGAAGCCTTGCTCGTTACCGTGTTGTCGTCATTACAGTACATCGTACTGTGTACGCAGCGCCATCTTTTTGAATCTCGACAAACGAAAACAAAGCTCCTTTTTGCTGTACATCGGGTATAGCCGGACACAGATAGCCGGTATTCGCGTAAATACGCTGGCCTTCACTACGCTTCTCCAAAAGCGGCTCATGTGTATGACCGAACACGACAATGTTATGTTTATCCAAATCACAGAGGTTATACGCTGCAGAATTGAGACTATTACCAATATCCGCGCTAAAAAACGCAACACCATTCGCTGAAAATGGATTCATGATATCCGAAGTATACATCCACGGATAAAAGCTGGCGACCTCTTTGTTGGCGTGTATGCTCTTCTTATCCGGCATGGCGAAGGTCTGGGTTTGGTAATCTCCCTCCGTGAACGCGAGAAATATGGAAAGGAAAAAAGAGCTGAATTGATTGAATGGCAACAGCTTGCTGCTGTCAGTTTCCGTATTCGTACTGACATGAGCGAATATATCTTTCAACGATGGATTCCCCGAGTTCGGGAGATCAGCGGCGGTCTGGTTTGCGCCAAGATGTTTTTACAGTAAGTTCCCACTATCCGCGACACATAATAGCCGAGGGGTAATGGGTAATACCCGTTGTCGGTATTCCCCGCCTTGTCTGGCCGACACATCAGTGAGAACCGATGGCCATGTTCAGCGTAGATATTCGGGTCTGACGATGGATACACAAAATTCTTGAGCGGGTCAGGATTTCCCTGTATGAGTTTCCCAGTCAGATTGAGCGCTTTGTTTACCGCGCCGACCGGTATGCTCATATCGTGGTTTCCATTGATATACCACAAATCACCGCCGATTGCGTTCAGTACCGAAACAAAGTCTCCATCATTACCTGGCCTGAATAGTGGCGCGTTGGCTTTGATACATTCTTGTAAGAAGACTTCGGGTTCCGGCACACTGTTTTCACTCGCATACTCCCAAGTATCGAATAAGTCGCCCAGCAAAACAACATCGCGTACCGTCTTACCTTTCGCCGCGATATAACGAAGTATCGCTTGTACATAACGCTCATGCGCCTTTTGTTGATACCAGTTTTCACGCTGATTCAAGCCAATATGTATATCGCTCAAAAAACGAGTCTAACTGTACGTGTCTTGGTGTCTGGCAGACATCTGAGATTCCCCAAGGCTCATGCGGCGCTTCTCCATAAGCACACAATGGCGGCAAAGTCAGGCGTTTCATCCCTTTATCCCTGAATTGACTACGCTCTGTACAAAATATTTTTGACAAAAGAAGAATAGCACAATGATAACACAGATACTGATAACATTGGCTGCCATAATCGCCGGTACATTCGACGCTTGCTCATTGGAAAAATACTTCACCGCAAAGGGCAGGGTGAAGAGGGCGCGGCTCTGGATATACAGGAGTGGGCGCTCGTAATCGTTCCATGTCCACAAAAAGTACATGAACAGGAGCGTCGCTATGGACGGCTTCACGCAGGGTAGCATGATGCGCCAGTAGATGACCGGGTGGCTGGCGCCATCTATCTTGGCCGACTCTATCAGCTCATTCGGTACGGCAAGCATAGCCTGCCGCATCAGCATCACGCCAAACGCACCGCCAAAAAACAAGGGTAGCCACAGCGCCGTGAGACTATTCACCAGACCCAGAGTACGGTAGATAACAAAGGTCGGTAACATGGTTACCATACCGGGAATCATAGTGGTGGACAGCTTTACCAAAAAAAGCTTGTCGCGTCCGGCAAAGTTGATCTTAGAGTAGGCATAGCCAGCAAGGGTGCAGGAAAAAAACGTGCCGAGCAGTGCCATTGCGCTTACGAATACCGAGTTCCGGTAAAAGGTGATGAACGAAAATTCGCCTGCAAAGAGTTTTGTATAGGCGGCTATGGTGGGACGCGAGGGAATCCACTCAATTGGGAAGGTGTAAACATCGTTGACACCCTTAAACGAGGTGGAAATCATCCATAGGAATGGGAATATGCACAGTAGACCTCCGCCCCATATCAACACTGAGACCATAATGTTGAGCGTGTGTGTCCTGATGTACTTACATGTCATGTATAATCCCACTTTTTCTGCCCTTTCCACTGAATCAGGGTGATGACAAGGGTGATTGCACAGAGTATCAGTGATAGCGCAGCCGCATAGCCGCTTCGGTAATCAATGAACGATGAGCGGTAGATGTAGTACGACAGGGTGTACGAAGCTGTGCCAAAGCCGCGTGAATTCGGCGTGAGCGCCTGCACAATGAGCCACATCTGGAGGCTGGAGATCACACCCAGCACACTGACAACAAAGGTGGTCGGCGCAAGCAAAGGTATGGTGATATAGCGGAACTTGTGATAGGCATTGCCGCCGTCCACTGCCACAGCCTCGTAGTAGTCACGGGAGATACTCTGCAAGCCAGCGGAGTACATCAGGATATAGTAGCCGAGGTTCTGCCATATCACGATGATCATGATTGCCGGCAGGAACCACTTCGACGACGACAGCCACCCAGGTAAACTATCGCCCGGAACGCCCAGCCATTTGAGGAACATATTGATTGGGCCTTCGCTGGGGTGAAATAGCGCCCGCCACACGGTACTGACCGCCACAACATTCGTAATATAAGGAAGGAAATAGAGCGCCCGCATACCGGCGCGTCCCCAGTTGCTCAGTTTCTGGGCATAACGATGGCGGTGCGTTGGCTTCTGGTGCAAGAGCGCAGCGATGACCACACTCATCATGATAGAGATTGGAATCGCCAGCAGTAAAAAGAGGTTATTCCGTAGTGATATCCAGAAATCCGACGCCATGAATAGCCGCGTATAGTTTGCAAGCCCCACAAACTTCGCCTTATCAACACCGCGCAGAAGGTTCCAGTCTGTAAAGCTCATGCCCACCGAGAAAACCACTCCGCCCAGCGTGAATACGAGAAAGCCAATAAGGTTTGGTAGTATAAAAAGGTAGCCCCAGAAGTTTTCAATGAGGCGGGCTTTCGAGCGCTGTGTCATAGTGGTTAGTAGTTGGGGATTGGGGTAAGAGAGTCGTTATCGCCCTTACCCCTACTTACTAACTACAGGCTATCCAGAATCTCTTGGCCACGCTTCGTGATATCCGCGATGAAGGCGTCAAGCGTCATTTCATCGTTAAGATAGAGCGTGAGCTGTTCCTCAAGCAGAGCGTCCAGCGACGGTACATAGTTAATGAGCGACGGGTCTACCGGAAATACGCCGAGGAATGAATCATTCGGGACCGTAACAGCTTTGATGGCGGTCTCTACGGGGTAGATGCCGGTGTGCAAGTTGCCCTTAGAATCAGTAAAACGGGTGAAGGTACTGACTGCGGTTTCGAGATTCGCGCCAGAGTACACCGGCATATACGTACCATTGATGTCGAAGTTGTCGTTACAGACAAAGCGCATGAAGCGATATGCCTCAAGCAGATTCTTGCAGGTACTGGGGGCATAGAACGCGCCGGCAAGCTCGTTGTAGGACGACTTTGTCTTGTCAGCCTCAGTTAAGACGGGTAGCTCTGAGACGCCAATCTCAAAACCTAGCTTACCTTCACCTGGGTCATTGAACTGGAAGCCTTGTAACCAGATTAGGGCGTAGGGACCGTCGAGAATGAGGCCAGTTTCGCCCAGCGCCAATGCGCGGCGGCGGTTCAGGCTTTCAGCAGCATAGGTTGCGGCGTCAGGGGCGAGGTGTTCCACGCGGGCAAAGTCATGATAGAACTTGAGACTATCGCGGAAGCGCTGGTCGTCGAAGTTTGTTACTACGCGACCAGAAGCGTCTTTCTTTACCATCTGCCAACCAGCAATCGACGCCGCGCCATAGGTGATCTGCACCCAAAGCGCCTGAATACAAGCCGGATACTTCAAACCGGGTACTGCCGTGAATTGCTTAGTTACCGCGAGAAACTCCGTCATTGTCATCTGGTCTGGGACGCTAATGCCATTGGCGTCAGCAAGGGTTTTATTATAGAAGACTTTGAACGTGTTACCAGCGCGGGGTACGCCATAGATATTACCCTGAAAGGCAGTAGCATTTGCTCCAAGTTTGCCGTAGTCGGCCTCGAAGTTGTCGCCATTAGCCGCGATAGCGTCGTTGAGCGGCAGCGCCGCGCCATTAATTGCCCGCCGCATGAGGTCGCTGGTGGTCAGGTACACGAGGTCAATCTGCTGGCCGCCAGCAATGAGCGTATCAAGCCGCGCAAGGCCGTCGGTATCGGCGACTGAACCTAGTTCCTGATAGTCGATGGTAACATTCGGAGCTACCTTCTTGTATCGCTCGATAAGGTTCGCCGCAGTCTGGTTTGCCTCGAACCCGAAGCCTACCCACTTGAGGGTAACGGACTGGGGTCCATCTGACCGCTGGGTCTGTTGCCTGTTTCCTGCCGCAAAGCTCATTGACACCACAAGGGTCATGGCCAGCGCCATGATCACGATTCTTTTCATTATACTCTCCTCTATGAAAAATCTGAGAAAAGCCTAGCACCTTTTTTTCAAACAGATCAAGTGTATGAATAAGCCAAATTGTCCCGTGATTATCACGCCTGTATCCAGCAGCGCCGCTGCTTATTTATTGCCCCCACATCTGATTCAACCTAGCTCCCATGAGTGGGATCCCCTAACTTCCACAGATGGGATAACCTAACTTCCACGAGCGGGATCGTCTAGCTTGCATAGATTGGATAACCTAACTCCTATAATAAATAAGATCATTTAGCTCCCATAGATGGGATAGCCTAGCTCCCACATCTAATTCAACCTACCTCCAATAAGTGGGAGCATCTAGTTCCTACTTATTGGATCACCTAGTTACTGTGATTCGGGATCACTTATCTCCTACCTACTGGATTAGCTATCTCCCATAAGCGGGATAGTATATCTCCTATATCTGATTCCACCTAGCTCCCGCAGGTCTGGATCACCTAGCTCCCGCAGGTCGGGATCGCTTAGCTCCCACATCTGATTCTACCTAATTCCCATAGATGGGATAACTTATCTTATACAGATTGGATCACCTAGCTCCTACATGCGGGATCACCAATCTCCTATAGGCAGAAGTATCTATCTCCCATATCTGATTCCACTTAGCTCTTATAGGTGGGATTGCCTATCTCCCACCAGTGGGATTACCTATCTCCCATATGCGGGATCACCTATCTCCCACTAGTGGGATTACCTATCTCCTACATGTGGGATCACCTATCTCCCACAGGCGGGATCACCAATCTCCCACAGGCGGGATCACCAATCTCCCACTAGTGGGAGCACATAGCTCCCATAGGCGCAGATAGCTAAAGATCAGTACAACGTTGAGCATATATGGAAACAGCCCTTGTTTAAGGCGCGAGTTCGTGAATAGTAAGGTTTTCAAGCTCTTGCTTTGTTTGAAATTCATTAAAATTAGCGGCAGGTTCATATCCGTGTTTTCCTATAGCAGATATGCTCAGTTTATAGGCTTTTAATAAAGATTAATGGGTTATATCATATCAATTCATATCAATATGAAAACACTTGCGATAACTATGGTATGGAGCTATGTTGTAAGAATAGAGGGAATATCTCAAGTGGATATAGGAGGCGTTTCATGCTTGGTTTCTGGGGAGCCGCAATTTTCGGCTCTGTATTTTTCCTTTTGCGCGTGGTACTCTTCATCGCGGGAGTAGGTGGCGCTGACAGCGACAACGCAGGTGTAACTGAAGCGGGGAACGGGGCGTTCAGGCTGTTGTCGCTTAATTCGCTTACTGGTTTTACGGCTATGTTTGGATGGGGTGGACTCGCGGCGCGGGCGCAGTTTGGGCTTGATATGCCGCTGAGCTTGCTTGTTGGCGTGGGCGCGGGGCTTGTCGCCATGCTTAGTACAGCACTCATCTTTCATGTGGCTATGAAACTGCGAAGCGATGGAGCGAGGTTCTCTATGAAAGACGCAGTTGGATGTGAGGCTGAGGTATATCTGCGTATTCCGGCTCAGGGAAAAGGGCGGGTCTCCTTTGTTGTAAACGGGGTAAAGCATCAGGCAGACGCGGTGTCTGACACCGCTGACCTTATACCCTCGTTTGAAAAAACCTTGATTACGCGAGTGATTGATTCACATACTGTAGCTGTTGTATACTTTGAGCGTTAAACTGAGTAGTGCTTAGCGACTGATCGCTAACAGGTACTCTAAGGGGGTTATATGGACTTTGTTCTGATTGGCACCGTGTTTTTCGCGGTATTTTTGTTTGTGCTTATCCTGTTTCTGGCAAGCAGGTATAAACGTTGTTCGTCAAACCAGATTCTCGTGGTATACGGGAAGGTTGGGGGCGGGAAGTCGTCGCGCTGTATGCATGGAGGCGGAGCGTTTATCTGGCCGCTTATTCAGGACTACAACTATCTCGACCTTACACCGCTGACGATTAACATCCCCCTTAAGGGCGCGTTATCCCAGCAAAACATCCGCGTCAATGTGCCAAGTACCTTTACTGTGGCCATTGCCACTGAGGAGGAAAGCATGAATGCAGCAGCCGTGCGCCTGCTGGGGCTAAACCGCGAAACTATTGAGTCAGTGGCAACCGAAATCATACTTGGGCAGCTTAGGCTTACAGTGGCATCACTCACGATTGAGCAGATTAATCAGGATCGTGAGCGGTTCCTTGACGCGATCCGTAAGAACATCGACATTGAACTTGATAAAATTGGACTCTGCCTCATCAACGTGAATGTTACTGACATCACCGACGAGTCAGGTTATATCGAGAGCATTGGGAAAAAAGCCGCGCTCACTGCCATTAACCAAGCAAAGATTGATGTGGCGGAGCAGGACAAGAAAGGCGCTATTGGCGAGGCTGAGGCGCGGAAGGAACAGCAAATACGTGTGGCGCAGTTCACTAAAGAGCAGCAGATACAGCTTGCCCAGTTTAACAAAGAACAACAGGTGCAAGTCGCTGAACTTGATAAGGAACATCAGGTGAACCTCGCGCAGTTTGCCGCTGAACAGGAGGTGAAGAAAGCTCAGTATCAGAGTGAGCGGCAGGTTAAGGTAGCTGAATACAGCAAGGACCAGGAAGTTAAGACCGCGTCGTTTAGCATTGAACAGCAGGTACGCATCGCTGAACTTGACAAGGAAAAGCAGGTTAAAGTAGCCGAGTTTGGTATGAAGCAGCGGATACAGACCGCTGAGTATAATGCGCAGGCGGTTGAAGGTGAGAACACGGCAAAGGCCGGGATTGCCATATCAAACGCCACGCTTGCCGAGCGTGAGGCTGAGGCAAAGCAGCGCGGGGAAGTGGCGCAACAGTCGGCATTCGCGGAGATTCAGCAGGCTAAGGCCATTGCTGAACAGCGGCGGCTGGAGGTTGAGCAGGTCGTGCCTCGTGAAATCGAGAAGCGCAAGCTCGAAATCGACGCGGCTGCACAGGCTGAACAGCAGCGGCTGCTTGCGCAAGGCAAGGCTGACGCGATACTGCTGGTGAAAGCGGCTGAGGCGCAAGGTATCAAAAAAGTGCTGGACGCCAAAGCCGAAGGTTACGAGACACTCGTTAAAGCGGCGAACAGCGACGCTAAGAGCGCGGCAACGCTTCTTCTGGTTGAAAAGCTGGAAGACCTCGTTAAACTGCAAACCGAAGCAGTTAAAAACATCAAGATTGACAAGCTCACGGTGTGGGATAACCCCAGCGGCGATTCCAGTACCACTGCTAACTTCATGCGAAACTTGGTTAAGACACTACCGCCACTCCATGACATTGCGGAACAGGCCGGCCTTGTGCTACCAGGGTTTTTGGGTACTATGGACGCTGTGCCGCAAAGCATAGTGTCTGACACCGGCGAAGCGCAGGCTGTGCCGCAAAGCGCGGTGTCTGGCACTGGGCGTGGGGCGCAGGCATGATTCGTCCGGTAAGCGTTGCTGACGCGGCTGCCATTGCCGCTATCTACAATCCCTACATTGAGCAAACGGCCATCAGCTTTGAGGAAACACCGGTTTCGCTTAGCGACATGGAGGCTCGTATCCGCACGATAGGCGCTGAGTACCCGTACTTTGTCTGGGAAGAAAACAACGAGGTTCTGGGCTATGCCTATTTAAGTAAGTGGAAGGAACGGATTGCCTATCGTTTTGCTGTGGAAGATTCTGTCTATATCAAAATGGGGCATGAGCGAAAAGGTATTGGCGCGGCGCTTCTCACAAGGCTGATAGACGAGGCGCGTGGGCGCTCCTTACACACGATGGTCGCTGTAATCACGGTTCCTAATGAAGGGAGCGTAGGCTTGCACGAGAAACTAGGCTTTCGCAGGAGCGGCCAGCTTGACGAGATTGGGTTTAAGCTGGGGAATTGGCTTGATGTGGGTTACTGGGAGTTGTTGTTATGAAAGACTGGGTGTTGCGTTTTGTTAAGGGTGCGCTTATTGGCACGGGGTTTATACTACCCGGTGTGAGTGGCGGCGCACTGGCTGCAGTTTTCGGCATCTATGAGCGTATCATCAGCTTCATTGCCCATATCACCCATGACTTTAAGGCTAACGTACTCTTCTTCCTGCCAATCGGACTGGGCGCGCTGACCGGCATCTTCATACTTTCCTTTGGCGTGAGTTTCTTTCTTACCAATTACGAGACACAGGTACTTTGGTTCTTTGTCGGCTGTATTTTGGGAATCCTGCCTTCGCTATGGCGGGAAGTCGGCAAAAAGGGCCGGAGCGCACGCCATGTTGTTATACTCGTGGTATCAGCAGTCGTGGGCTTTGTGTTTCTGTACGCCGGAGAATCCTTTCTCAAAGGACAGATACCGCTTAACTTCGGCACATGGATGCTGGCTGGCGCGCTTATCGCCCTAGGGATACTCGTACCCGGTTTAAGCCCATCGAACTTTCTCGTGTACTTTGGTATGTATCAGCCGATGGTAGACGCTTTCAAGACGCTCAATGTATCTGCGCTGCTTCCCCTTGGGCTTGGCGGCGCGATATGCCTCTTCGGGCTTTCCAAAGCGATTGACGCGCTGCTCGCCCGCGCTTACGCCGGCCTTTTTCACTTCATTCTTGGTATAGTAGCGGCCTCAACGCTGATGATTATCCCGCGTGATTTCAACTACATGAGCTGGACAACTCTGATCTGCGCCGCCGCTTGTATCGCCGGCATTATTCTGGCCTACTGGATGAGTAAACTGGAGGATCGCTACAAGTGAGCTTGCTGGTGGGTGAGCATGGCAGCTTCGCTGCTGATGTCAAACCTTCTGGCCGCTGAGCTTTAGCGAAGCACGGCAAGCTCAGCGATGTAACATGTACCCGTATCTTCACACCGGTAACAAAGGCTACGGGCTTCCATGAAAGGCTAGGGACGATTGTTCTGGTTTTCTACTTCCAGTTCCTTGATACGCCTTTGTTCCTCCAGCTTTTTCACTTCTGCGTTATGTTTTAACCTTTTATATATAGCTATGGCAATGCCAATAATGCCTAGTCCCGAAAACATTTTATCGAGACCCCAACTTATCACCTCAACATCCATGCGCTTTTCCTTTAACGGGCTTCCTGCCTGTCTATATGGTAGTTCTTTCTTCCTGTTCTTTTGAGCTTAGCTCTTCTAAAAGCACGTTTTCCACCACGGTCATGGCGTAGCTTTTGTAATTCTGAAAAACCATCAGATGATAAACACAAATGACTGCACCGGCACCAAAAGGATCGTAAAGAACCTAGCTATCACATTGCCTTTGGCGTATTTCCACATATAGCGCAGCATGAAAAGATTGTTCTGGATTATTCGTTTCATTGTTGTTTTTTCCTACTGAGAGATGTTCCAATATGCCATAAGTTCACCATAGAGAACCAAAAAATGTTCTTTAGGACTCAATAGATACGAAGAAGTATACGTGCCGGAACGGTACACGCCATCAAAGCGGTCTTTATGGACAAAGCCTTCACGATGGTGGTCGGCGATGGGCGCCCCAATATGAATATAGAGCTTATCATCAAGGGCGATCTTTTCCATGTCCATGATACTCACGGGGGAAGCGGCTGAGAGGGCAATGTTTTCTCCTTCTTCAAAAAAGTGATTCTCCATGAACATCATGTGCAGGTTCAGCGTTTCGCAATAGGGCTTACATTCATGATACAGAGCCTCCTCCCAGAAATTGAACACCACCGCGACCCGCTTTTTGGGCGCTTCAGGAGTATGATCAACGACCTTTCCCAGAATCGCTGATTTTTTTATGCCGTAATCAAGGAATAGGTTATTGTCTCCTTTTGTTACAACCAACTCGCCGCGCATATCAATGATTCTATGCACAACAAGCCGTGTTCCTGCTTCATAAAGCACAATGTCATCAACGCGGTAATCCGGGCAGGCGGCTATTTTAACCATGTCGCCTTGGAAGAAGCGTGGCTCCATGGAGTTTCCGTTTATGCTAAAAGTGAACGCCCCGTAAGAGAGCATTTTTTTGATGAAATTGACGTTTATACTGTTCAAGGTTTTTCTTCCTGTATCAGAAAGCCCTTATCAAGCAGTAAGGTGATATACAATTCAGCGTCCTTACGGATTGTCTGAGGGGAAACGCCGTCCAAATGGGAAAGAACAAAAGCAGCGTATTCGTCAATGCCTTTTCCGTCTTGCACAAAGTCCAAGAGCAGCGCGGCTGTTTCATTCAGGTGAAAAAGATTGCCGTCCTCCGTGTCAATAAGATATTTTTTGCCTGTTTCTTTGTCAGTCTCAAAAAACACCGTATCATTCAATCTAAACATAATAGTTCTCCAACATACAGGGAATGTCCGCTTATAAGCGGATACACCCTTTAATCTCTTCCAGCTTCTTACGGAACTTCCATAGAAACTAAGAACGAGTCTCTTGGGCGTGTTTGATGAGTCTGTCATATTTTCTGTTTTCTTCTTCCAATAATCTCAGTTGATTGTTTTGGTTTTCTATTTCCAGTTCCTTGATACGCCTCTGCTCCTCCAGCTTTTTCACTTCTGCTTTATGTTTTAAACCTTGATATATAGCTATCGGAATACAGGCAAAGCCTATTCCCATAAGCAAGCTCGCGATCCCATACAGTATATCCTGCATTTTAACCAACCCCTTTTATAATTCAGCGCGGAATGAAACATCATCCCGCGCTTGCCTTTACCTTACCACTGTCCCAATTACGCGGACAGTAGTATTGCCAAATGTTTCCTCGCCATCTACCCTCACATCTATAGCACGTGTACCGCCAAGCCTTGTGATTTCTCCTTGTATCGCGGCTATAACTGCCGGATCATGAGCGCCAAGACTCTGGCCGCTGGGATGTCTTGGTATTTTTACCACAATGTCAAAATACCCTAATACCCCTTCTGAACTTGTATCAAGGCTAATTTCATTCATAACAGCGGAAAACCGTGATGAGGCGCATGAAGTGGCAAACGCCACTACCGCGCAGCAAAGCAACAAAGCAACAACCAACTTCTTCATAAGAAGCACCCCTATATAGATACATACCGGATTGACCCGCATAAGGATCGTCCTGGTATGCACTTAAATCTATGTCCATGATCAAAAGAACACAGACAAACCAATAACACAGCACATTTTGAATTGATTTTATCAGTTTATGACAACGCTCGCTAAGCAACGCCCTTGCCGGAAACTCAGTTTCCAGTACCACCGCCATTGAACTAACCGCAATCGCAATCACACTAAGCATCAGCAGTCATGTCTACCGCAACCATCGCGGGCGCGGTAGACACAAACTTCGTATCTTGTATAGCATTACCTCCTTTGTATAGATTGACCTGCTTGAAAACCTTAGCCTCCACACAAGCCTTGTTACAATAAATCAGAGTGTGTCCGCGCATACTGATAAAATCACCCATTGTTATACACCCCGTGTTTCAGGAGCAGCAAACTTTCCAACTGCCACTTTAGTGTATCGCAGAGCGGCGGGTGGCTCTTATATATCGAACCTGTATAGGCGCAGTGATACATCCTGCACCCGCCGCCGCATACATACTTATAATTACAGACCTTGCAGGATTCAATAGAATCAACAGTTAGGTCATTCGTGATCCGCTCAACGTTTTTTTGTATTGTTGACATACTGCAAGTCAGTATATTGCCCAAGTAATACTCATTAGAATAAGTCATTCTACAAGGATACACATCTCCGCGCTCATTGATGAATATCTCAGAAATACCCATCCCACAGCAGACTTGCCTGCCTTCGGGAAGGGCATTGTCATTCAACACCGAATGTACATCCCTCTTTGACAACTTCAATTTGGTTTCTAGTATCAAGGCGTCATTCTTCCGTGTTTCTTCAGGAGTACACTCCAAATTATCAGCGCACGCCGCGCCATTTCCCAACGGAGAGAAGTTTGCTATAGTATGGCGCTTGATGTTATAGGTAGTGTAAAGCTCGTTTATTAGCTCCTTTATGGAATCTTTGTTTACCCTCGTCAACACAGTTCCAATATGCGTGTCTATGTTGTGTGAGCGTAGATGCTCAATCGCGTCAACAATCAGGTGGTAACTTCCCCTTCCCCTTAAGTAATCATTTTCCTCTTCTCTCATGCTGTCCAAACTCAGCTTTACATAGTCAAAGGTTTCAAACTTTTCAACAGCGTGGTTCCTTATCAAAGACCCATTGCTCAGAAGACCAACAAGCAGTCCCTTCTTCTTTGCATAAGCCGCCATGTCAAAAAGGTCTTTGTTCAATAGTGGTTCCCCGCCGGTAAAGGTAATCTCACGAAACCCATGGTCAGCTATCTTGTCGATGACGCGCTGGTTCTCTTGTGGTGTTAAGTAGGTTTGAGGCGTCTCTTTGACCGGAGCACCACAGTCAGCGTAGCAATACCTACACCTGAAGTTACACGTTAATGACACGCCCCAATACGCGGCAAGTGGCTTTCCATGTACCTCGTTGTGTTTGTTCTCTATAAACGGTTTCATAGACACCATGCCGGAAACTATCATCTGCTTGACAAAAGCAATAGCATCCGGCATCTCCGCTGCCCATTGAACTGCGGCACCTCTTGTTGAATCCTGCTTCAACAGTAAGAGCTTGTTAAAGTAAGCATACTCGTCTTTCAGAAACTTGCGGCTTCTACAGTTATCAGCATTAAGTACCACCTGGTAAGCCCCGTGGGAAAAACATAGGTACTTGCTTGGAAAATACAGTGAGTTTAGCAAAGAACTCAAAATAACCTCCATACATGAAATGACTGTCTTAAACGTATATCCACCTTTCGACACCTGTCAACAATTTTTAAGAACATTTGAGTACATTTTTAGTGTAAAATAGTATAAAATGGTGTAATTAAGGTAGATATAATAAAAGGTAGAACTGAGATATAAGGCAAGTATAACACGATAGCTAGTTGTTACTGCTCATGGATGCTAAGTAGGTGGAACCAGACATGGGAGCTAGGTGATCCTGCTTGTGGGAGATAAGTGATCCCACTCATGGGAGGTAACTGATCCCGCATGTGGGAGATGGGTGATCCCACTCATGGGAGGTAGCTGATCCTGCATGTGGGAGATAGGCGCTCCCATGAGTGGGAGCTAGGTGATCCCGCCTATGGGAGGTAGATGATCCCGCATGTGGGAGATAGCTTCTCCCACCTATGGGAACTATGTGCTCCCACTTGTGGGAGATAGATGATCCAACCTGTGAGATCTAGGTTATCCTATGAGTGGGAGATAGCTTCTCCTACTTGTAGGAGCTAGGTGCTCCTATAGGCAGGAGATAAGTGATTCCATAGGCAGGAGATAGCTTATCCTGTCTATGGGAGCTATGTAGAATCAAATGATGGACGCTTAGTTCACGGTTAGCAGTATAGTTTACAGGCGCATAGGATGTAGCTATCCTGCGGCAAGGATTTAACAAGCGCGTCTAAGCTTAGCCCTGTAAATCTCTAGACAGCAGTACAGATAAAATGTTATGATGAAAAGAACTAGGTAGCACAATAAAATCAAACGCGGGGTGATTTTTCACCCGCAGTGAAAGGAGAATGAAAGTATGCTTATTATGTTCGGTAAGTATGCCGCGCCCGCAATGGAAGAGGTAGACATGGTTACCTATGCTGATTGTCATTGTGATTGTCTATTCATCGGCGGTTCTGGTTCTGGCGGTCATTCTAGGGTTGATGAACAGCTTGATAACTGGTATCGAGAGCTTTGTAGACGGCTTGGATATCTGTACAATCAGAGAGTTCAAAAACAGGTATCTATCAAGAACCTCAACATGGATACAACAAGGAGCAAAGAGCAGAAGAACACGCTCCTATTGCCTAAGCCAATGTTCAGCCAGTGTGATGTTAGGATACTTCAATCCATACTTGAAAGAAAGAAGTATGAATGTATTGCCGGGGAACAGAATATCAGCCTTAGTTCTGTAAAAAAGCGCGTTAGGTTTCTGTATGACCACCTTAAGTTGCGGAACAGGGCGTCTTTTATGAGCGTCTACGAGGGCTACACTATCCAGCTTGATGTTTCCACGCCGAAGGGTAAAGCCGGCAAGCACGCTTAGACAATCCCACACGCCACAAAGCAACGGTGAGCTGTAGGTGGTCTTACTCACGCAAGCGTCAGCCAGCGCCTTTACATGCGGGGTGTAAAGGGGTTGACAAGGCTCAAATGCTTGGATTACCATCTAGTTCAACAATCTTACAGGGGAAACCAATGAAGAGAAAACTTTTTTGTGTGGTAGTCGGTGTATTCGTTGCGGTAGCAGCGGTATGGGGAAACGGCCAAAGGCAGAGTGCATGGGGCGCCATGAAAACCTACACGCTCGGCTTTTCACCCTATGACCTCAACCAAGAATCTTATCGCGTCATTCATAATGCGATAAAGGTCGCAGTAGAGGCGAAGGGTGATGCCTTTGTCAGCGCGGACGCGGTAGGCGACACTGGAATTCTGGTGCTAAACTATGCCGCCGCGGTCAAAGACCAAGTGCTTGCCGTTAGCGAGGAACATATATGAGTTTTTTCGAAGCAGCCAATCATTGGCTTATTTATGTACTGGTAAGCATTGGAATATGCTTTGTTGCTGGCTTCTCCCTTATTTCCATGCGAAAATCATGGAAACGCGCCCGCATCAAGGGGTGGAGTAACGAAAAACTCATGGGCCTTGTAAAAATGACGGTTTCGGCGACTATTGTGCCGTCAATTTCCATTGTTATTGGGGTGTTCTCCTTAGTTGCCCTTTTGGGTATTCCCTGGCCCTGGTGGCGGCTCTCGGTGGTTGGTTCTCTGACCTACGAAACTATGGCGGTGGATATGACGCTCAAAGCCATTGGCCTTGAACTGAGCCGGGTCTCTGAAGCGACTGCGCGGGATTTTGTGCTGGTGATGTACGTTATGTCTTTGGGTATTATGGGCGGCATGTTTGTCTCGCCGTTTATTACAAAATCCATTCATTTAGGCTCTATGAAGATGAAGGCCGGAGATAAACGCTGGTCGGTTTTGGCCGGATCAATTTTCTTTACCGTGATTCTGGCGGTATTCATTGTGCCGATTTTTCTCAACTTCAGGACTTCAGGCTATATTCAAATGCTTACCTTTCTCACCAGTTTGGCCATTACTATCGTGTTGAACCGGATTGCTGTGGGAAAATGGGTTTTCCTGCGGAATTTTACCCTGGCCATAAGCCTTATCCTCGCCATGGCGTCGTCTGTGCTGTGGAATGCTATTTTAACCTAAGGAGCTATCCATGAGTGATACAAAAAAGAAGAACACGCTCGGTATTGATGCGTCCGGCATGGCTCATCTAAACGCCATGCACCGGCTGGGCCGTATTGGTATCGTATGCGCCATTATCGTTATGCTGGGGATTCCCACGGTCGCGGGAATCTATTTTAACGCCATGCCTACAATAATCCAGATACTGACGACCGCTATCAGCCTCCTTGCCCTCTTTGTTCCCGGAGCTTTTTCGGAAACCATTGCCTTTTCGCCCATTCTGGGAAGTTCCTATTATCTGGCGCAGATTACCGGCAATATATCGAACCTGAAGCTCCCTATTGCCAAGACAGCCCTTGAAATTCTTGATATTGAAGAAGGCACTGAAGACGCTGATATTGTTACCTCTATTGCGGTAAGCGTGTCGAGCTTTGTTACTATCGCGGTCATCGTGGCAGGCGTTATTCTCTTGCAGCCGCTCCAGCCAATATTAAACCTGCCGGTGTTTAAACAGGCATCAAGCAACATCGTGCCGGCGCTTTTCGGCTCTCTTGTCATGGGTTCTTTGAGTAGTAAACTGGGTGGCGGCGTTACTTGTTTGGGGCGCTGGAAGTGTCCGGCTATCCTTTTCGCGCTTGTCGCGGTGGTCTACCTTGTTGTGGTTTATGGTATGAATAACAGCATGGGCTTTGCCCTTTACCAGGGCTTCCTGATGCTGGCGCTTATTCCTATCGGATGGTTCAGCAACAAGTGGCTCTACAAAATCGGACAGATTAAAGTTCTGCTGCCAGGGGAGAAATAGAGATGAGTGATAAAAGACGAATTGCCGAGTTAATCGACAAAAAAGCGGCGGTTTTTACTGCTTTGAACGACAAAATATGGGAATGTGCGGAGATTCGCTTTGGTCTTAAACATTCCGCTGACGCTATCTGCGCTGCACTGGAAGGGGAAGGCTTTACCATTGAGCGCGGTGTCGCTGGTATGGCCCACGCCTTTATTGCCACATGGGGAAAGGGCGCGCCTGAGATTGGTATTCTGGGGGAATACGATGCTTTGCCGGGTTTGAGTCAGCAGGCGGGCGTTCCAGAGAAAAAGCCTGTAATCGCGGGCGGCAACGGACATGGCTGCGGGCATAGCGCCCTGGGCGCGGGATCGGCGGCTGCGGCTTCGGGTATCAAGGACTACCTACAGGAGCAGGGGCTTTCCGGTACGGTGAAGTATTATGGCTGCCCCGCCGAGGAGTCCGGCTCCGGCAAGGCGTACCTTGCCCGTGCCGGTGTATTTAACGGCCTTGACATTGCCCTTACCTGGCATCCAATGATGGAAAATTCGGTGTGGACCATGAGCAGCCTTGCCAACTACCAGATATTCTTTAGCTTTAAGGGAAGAAGCGCTCATGCGGCTGCGGCTCCAGAAAATGGACGGAGCGCTCTTGACGCGGCGGAATTGATGAGTGTCGGGGTCAATTACCTACGGGAGCATATCATTCAGGAAGCCCGCATCCACTACGCCTATACCGATGTGGGCGGTGGCCTTCCTAACGTGGTGCAGGCGTCTTCGGAACTTCTCTACTTTATCCGCGCACCCAAGCCCTCCCAGGTACAGAGTATCTTTGAGCGGGTGGTAGACATCGCCAAAGGCGCGGCCTTGATGACCGGAACCACAATGTCCCTCCGCTGGGACAGCGCCGCGGCAAATTACCTCGTGAATAACACGCTGGGCAAGGCCATGCACACAAACATGATCTCCCTTGGACCGGTTACGTGGACAGAAGAAGAACTCGCCTTTGCCCGTTCCTTTCAGGCCACCCTGGACGAAGGGACCCGCTCGAATATCCCCGCCACGGTTGCCCGGTATTTTCCCAGGGCGGCTAAGACGGAGATTGAAGCAATGGCGGCCAAGCCCATTCTGGACGACATTGTTCCCTACAAGGAAACCAACTGGGTATTACCCGGTTCAACAGACGTGGGAGACGTAAGCTGGCAGGTACCGACCGCCCAGGTCTTTACCGCCTGTTATCCCCAGGGAACCGTGTCCCATTCCTGGCAGCTCACGGCCTGCGGGAAGTCGTCCCTGGTCCATAAGGGGCTTATCCATGCGGCAAAAATAATCGCCTTTACCGCGGCGGATATTCTGGAAAACCCCGCGCTTGTAGCGGATGCTAAAGCCGAGTATCAAAGGCGGCTGGACGGCGAAAGCTACTGTTGCCCGATTCCGCCTGAGGTTAATCCTGAGGAATAGGATACATACAAAAGATAGAGCTTTTCCCTAACCCTCGAATTTCCGGTTCAGGGTTAGGGCGAACCTCCGGCTTCATATCGCTTTCTCTTCATAAAACTGCGCCTGCATAGCAAACAATTCATGATAAAGACCCTTCCGGCTAACCAGCTCCGCGTGTGAGCCATATTCCACAATCTCACCCTTTTGAAATACCGCTATCTTGTCGCAGAAACGGGCGCTGGAGAGCCGGTGCGATATAAATATAGCTGACTTGCCTTCCACCATCCGGTTAAAGTTCTGATACATCTCATATTCAGCGCGGGGATCAAGGGCCGCCGTGGGTTCATCCAGAATAACAACCGGCGCGTCCTTGAGCAGCGCCCGCGCCATGGCGATCTTCTGTCCCTCGCCGCCGGAAGGCTCAAACCCGCTCTCGTCAAATATTTTATAGACCGGCGTGTCAAGCCCTTTTCCCAGCGTATCCAGCTTATCCCCAAAACCACTCTTGCGCAGCGCGTCAATAACCAGCGCGTCATCAACATCGCGTCCCAGAGCGACATTATCCCGCAGGCTCATGCCAAAGAGGGCAAAATCCTGAAACACAACCGATAAGGTCTTTTCATACTGTTCAAAATCAAAGCCTTGAATATCCTCGCCGTTCAATAATATCTGCCCCTCCGTGGGCCGGTACAGCCGCATCAGCAGTTTGGTCATGGTGGTTTTTCCCGCCCCATTCTCTCCAACCACAGACAATTTTTGTCCTGCCTGTATCGCCAAATTGATGTTTTTAAGGGTATAATTACTTTGACCCGGATAGCGGAACGACACATTACGGAATTCCAGCAGCGGTGGGCTTGAATATTTCAGCGCCTTTTTCCCTTCACGCTGTCGTTTCGGCATATTCAGGAAATCATCAACCGCGTCATAGAAATCGCTGAAGCGCCGGATATCCACGACGCTGTCCATAACCGAAAACATCGCCCCAGAAAAACTGTTAATTGCCGCGAGGTACATGGTAAAACTGCCGATGCCAAACCTGCCCTCAAGAATGGAATACACCAGATACCCGTACGCGATGCCCTGTTGAATAAACGTGATGATATTGCTGACAATTTGCGCTTTCAAACTATTGTAATATCTTTTTGCATAGAAATTATGGAGAACAGCAAGGCGGTTGCGGAGCCGCTGTAAAAGCCATTCGCCTATGGTATTTATCCTGATTTCCTTCGCAAAACGGTATTCGTCAAAGAGAGATGCGTCATACGAAAGCCTGCGTTCCTGTATTGGCTGCTCAATGTCCAGTTGGTTGTTGGCTTTTTTCACCTTTGAATTAACCCAGGCGGTGAATAAGGTTAAAACGACAAACACCGCTACCACCAGCGGGTTTAAGACAGAAATAATAGAAACAATTCCCACAAGGGTAATAATATACGAGGAAACATCAGCCGCTCTGGATAAAACTCCTCCCCAGCCCCAGCCGTCGCCATAGAGGAATCGCTCGGCTTTTCCCTTTAGGTCATTAAAAGACGCGGCTTCTATCCGCTCTACATCCGCCTCATATAAATTTCTGGATAAATCAAGCTGGAACCGGTTAAAAACAACATGGCCGTTGAGAAAATATGTTGTATGAAAGATATTAATCAACGTATTTCCAAACAGGACACAGATAAGCAGACAGGCGATGAAAAAAATAATAACACTGACTTCTTGGGTTCCGGTTAATTCGTCAATGATAAACTTTGGAAAAATGATGGAAGCGAAAGGAACAATACCCTTGAAGATACAGGCAAGGAGCAGAAAGAGCAGTGCTGATTTTTTATACTTCCAATAGAGTTTGGAAAGAAACGCTATTCCAACAAATAAAGACTTCTTCTTCATCTTACACACCTCTTTTTATGGCAACAGAAAAAAACACGCAATGCAAGCCGCAGCGACCGCCTCATTGCGCGTCAGTAATCTCATGCCTAAAGCTGGGTGGACAGCCTGGTCTGATTGTTTAGCTTGCTCTACAAGGTTTCTGCTTCCTTCCGTTACCGGACTTTCCACGAGAGTTTCACTCTTGTTGTTCAAGAGCCAAAGCTCCCCCTGTCTACAACCTTGATTCCCCGCTTTGCACGGGTACGAGCTTATCCTGCTCTACCTTTACCGCTATGTCAACACTGCTTCTTACTGTTATACCGCCTTATCTGCTCATAATGACCGAATTTTTGTATCTTTAAGACTGTTACAGTACACTGTAGAATCTCCAAAGTGTAGTATGGAGATTCCATAGTGTAATATAGAACCTCCATAGTACACTGCAGCGGTCTTACAGTAGACTGTACGTCAAATGCCGGTATGTAGTGTTGCCGCGCTTGAGCCGCTGCTGTTTCGCACAAAGCGAAGCAGAACTGTGTTGATGAACCATCGCTGACAGGCGTCTTGCGCCGGAACTTCGGTACGCGGGCTGGTCTTGGCGTTGATACGGAGGCCGTCAGGAAGCTCCAGCTCCACAATCCGGCGTTCACCTTCAAATACACTTTTCCTGACCAGGGCCGAAAAGCTCAGGTCGCTCTGGCGGGTGAGGGACAGGGCGTCATGGGGGATAAAGAGGAGAGGACGTTCCTCGTCATACATAGAACCTCGCGGTACGGCGAGTCTGCCAAAAGAACAATTTACCATGACACGATCTCCGCTGTTTCCTTCTACCATGCAGGGTATTACTGAGCCTGCGCCCAGAAAGCGGGCGCCAAACTCGGTCTTTGGCGCGAGGAAAAGTTCCCGCGCCGCGCCGCTTTCGATGACGCGCCCCGCGTCCATGAGCGCGATACGGTCTCCAAGGGTTGCCGCTTCCTCACGGTCGTGGGTAACAAAGATGCCCGGCGCGTTTGAACGCGCCCTGATGTCTGGGAACTCCCGCCACAGTTCCCGCCGCAGCGGGGTGTCCAGCGCGGAGAACGGCTCGTCCAGCAGCAAGGCTCGCGGATCGCTTGCCAGCGCCCGCGCTATGGCGACCCGCTGGCGCTCCCCGCCGGAGAGCGTGTCAACGCGGCGGCGCTCATAGCCGGACAAGCGCACGGTTTTCAGGACTTCAGCGGTAACGCGGCGGCGCTCGGCTTTTGACACGCCCCGGATAAAAAGGCCGTAGGCAACGTTCTTGCCCACATCAAGGTGAGGAAACAGGGCAATGTCCTGAAACACCATTGATACCCGCCGTTTCCACGGCGCTAACGCGCCGGCGTCCTCCTTGTCAATGAGTATCTTGCCTTCCTGCGCCTCGGCAAGCCCCGCGATGAGGTTCAGCACTGTGGTTTTCCCGCACCCCGAAGGCCCGATCAACGCCAGCGTTTCCCCATCCGCCACTTCCAGATTAATGTCCAGCGTGAAGCTGTCAAAGCTTTTCTTCACCCCTTTCAGTTCGAGCATTGTCTTCTCCTATTTGACATAAAGTGTTAAAACTATTAGGCTGTACCAGCAAACGTGATAAAATACGATGAAAATACTTTGTATATCAGATCATATTGACCCGCTCGTGTATACTAGTTCCATCAAGGAACGGTTTGGCGATGTTGACTTTGTGATAAGCGCCGGGGATCTTCCTCTGGATTATCTTGACTTTGTTGTGTCAAGCCTTAACAAGCCGCTGCTTTTTGTATTCGGCAATCATGACCTTAAGCATTTTGCGCTCTATAAGGGACGCGCCCTGCCCTCGTCGCCAACCCACCTCATTGAAGAGTCAGACCCTTTACCCACCACCGGTGCTATACACATTGGTTCACGCACCTGCGTTGAAAGCGGTACCCTCGTTGCTGGTCTGGGTGGGTCCATGCGGTATAAGCCGGGGGAAAACCAGTACACTGATTTTCAGATGTACCTTGAAATCATCAAACTTATACCGGGCCTGCTCTTTAACCGGCTCTTTCGAGGCCGCTATCTGGATATTCTTGTTACCCACGCTTCGCCCAAGGGGATTCATGACAAAGAAGATAAGTGCCACTGGGGTTTTAAGTCATTCCTCTGGTTCATGCGGGTCTTTAAGCCTAAGTATCTTATCCATGGGCATATCCATCTCTATGATTTAGCCGAGGTTCGGGTAACCCGTTACGAAGAAACCCAGGTGATCAATGCCTACAGCCATTTCGTGGTCAATACCAATGAGGATGAGGAGATAGTGCCGGCGGCGTCCCCATTATGATACTCTTTAAGTAGGAGGAACAAATGAATGATGAAGATAATGTGAGCGGCGTAGTCTTTCAATCAAGCGAGGATTTCAATCGGGCAAGGAATCAGGCCATATTTTCACGGATTCAGCATTTCATGAATGTTGATAAGGACAATCTCCTATCATTCAGCGATGTGAAAGAAATCCTGAAACCAAAAAACCAGTCGTATCAGGGGATGCAGATCGTGCCTCTTAGCCATATTGTGGGAAGCGAAGGGCGGTATCACGATTTCAACAAGCACTTTCTGCCGAGGGTTGAGCATATCCGTACCCGCTGGCAGAAGGTGGATCAGGCGCGTCTTCAGGATGTGGTGCTTCCCCCGATTCAGCTTTATGAGATAGGCGGGGTCTACTTTGTACGAGACGGAAACCACCGTGTGTCCGTGGCCCGTAGTCAGGGCGGTGAAGTCATTGACGCTGAGGTTGTCAGCCTTTCCAGTGAGATACCCATTGACCCGTCAATGACCGCCGATGATCTGCGGAAGAGTCTTATAACGTATGAGAAGAACCTCTTTTACGAAAAGACCCGCTTTGGTGAACTCACCGGCGACAAAGAACTGGACTTCTCTGAGCCGGGACGCTATGACGTGATCTATAATCACATACTGGTACACAATTACTACCTTGATGAGGGGAAGGACGAGAAGCTTTCTTTTGACGACGCCCTGAAATCCTGGTATACAAACGTGTATGCGCCCATCATCAAGATCATCAAGGATGAATGGATTGAGCTTAACTTCCCCGGTAACAGTCCCAGCGATCTCTACGTTTGGATTGTTAAGCATTGGGACTTTCTGAAGAAGAAGTACGGCGTAGACTATGCCGCGTCAGAGGCCGCCAAAGACTTTACCGTGAAATACGGTCAGAGCCGGGGCCGCTTTCTGCGCTTCATCGGCGCTTGGTTTGAGCGCCTCTTTAAGCGTCCATCGGCCAAGCCGCATTAGTATGGCTACCCCGCTGGCGCGTGGGCCGGTTCCAGAAACGTGATTTCCGCCGTGCAGTTCACTCAGTTCAGCGCCCAGGCGCTTAATCAATCTTTTGAGGCGTTCCTCGTGCCTGACGCGGATCGCTACCTCATGCTGAAAACGCTTCTTGAGAAACTGCGTCTAAGCCATGAAGTAGTCAGCATTTGCGGGAACCGCCATTTTCTGCTCGCCCCAGGTAATGTGTCCCGCGCCTGCGTCAATAGCGCGATCATACTGGTCGCTCATTACGACCGTGTTATTGGCAGCCCCGGAGCAAATGACAACAGCGCTGCTGTTTTTGAACTGCTTGATGTGGCCATCAGCCTGCGCCGGGAACGCATCAACGGCTGGCTCATCATCTTCACGGATAAAGAGGAACTGGTTCATGGCGAGCGCCTCGTTGACCAGGGTTCGTACTCGCTGGTAAAGAAACTTATCGCGTCAGGGCTGGGTCGTCCCAAGGTGTTCATCTTTGACGCTTGCGGCAGTGGAGACACACTCGTCATCTCCACCACAGCGGAGTATCTTCTGAAAAACGAAAACCGCGCAGGCGGGGCGCAGACGCGGATACGGTTAAGGCAACTGCGTTCCCGTGCGCTTGAAACCACACGCCGTCTTCACATTGAGCGGGTTTACCTCATCCCAACCCCGTTTTCTGATGACGCGGGCTTTTTACGCGCCGGTCTTGCCGCACAGACCATCACGGTCTTGCCGGCCAACGAAGTTGCCGCCTTTGCCGCGCTGCTCAGAAACGCGCCGGCATATATCGACGCCCTTTTCAAACAAGATGCCTCCGCACGCCTAGAGGCGTCCCTTATCCCCCAGACATGGCGCCGCCTCAACAGCCCCGACGACACACATCCCCATCTCACTCCTCAGTATTTTCCCGAAGTAATGCGCTTCATTCGCGGCCTCTGTGAGTGAGGAACCAAATATACCCGCTGTCAAGGTTCATTGCCCCTTAGTTCCGATAATGAAGTCATGGCGCAAAGATGTGTTATCCTAGTCATGCTCCTCTACCTCTGTCAGGCAGCGCTGCTTTTCAGTCAGGCAATGGTGCGAGACTTATCAATACTTCAGGAAGACCTCAGAATAGAGCAGGGGGTTGATGGTGGCTTCCACCTTTTTATAAGGAAGAAGCCTGACATCGGCTCGGTACTGCTCACCGAGACCACCCGCGATCCAGCCCTCGCCGAGCCGAACTACGCCTACCGGGTAGCGGACTGGAACCCCATAAACGGCGACGAGATACGGCTCATCGACGGTGCGCCAGTGTCCAGAACCATCTTGTCCCTCATTGATTCCACACCAGAACCGCATCCTGAATTCGGGGAAGCGTTTCATATCTATATCCCTTATCTTCTCAACTATGGCTATGAAAACACCCGTCACGGAGAAATCTATGTGGTTGACGGGACGTACTTCAACATCCGCAGCTTTGTCCTGCCGTACGCTGACTATCGTCGAGACTTCAAGGACAATCCCTTTGTACTTGAGGTAACGCAGAAACCGCTTGAAGGCCCTCCTGAAGGCAACTACATGAAGGATACGATTGACGCCTTTACCGAGATAGCCGGCACGGGCAAAGGGGCGCTCGTGTGGTCGCGGGGCTCGGAAGACCTTGTAGACAAGATCGCTGGTATTCTTGTGCCAGAACAGGGAAAGACCCTTGATCTGGTCATCTGCCTTGATACCACCGGCAGTATGCGTGATGAAATCGCCACGATTCAGAATTCGCTTCCGGCTCTTCTCAAAGAGATGTTGCCTGCGTATCTGAGCCTCCGCGTCGGTCTGGTACTATACAAGGACTACTATGACGCCTACGTTACCCGTGTACTTCCTTTTAGCAGCAGCATAGATCAGCTTCAGACTAGGCTGAAAGCGATTAGCGTGGGCGGTGGTAAGGACATTCCTGAAGCGGTCTATGAGGCGCTTTATGACAGCGCGGTGAAGTTTTCATGGACAAGCGAGGCACGCCACATCATTCTCATTGGCGACGCCCCGCCGCACCCGCGTCAGCGCGGCTCAGTATCGAAAGCCATGGTTGATGCGGCGATTGCCGAGCGCGGTGTTACGGTGAACGCAATCATTCTGCCCCAGTAGTAGCTTAGAGAGCTTCCCCCGCGTAGTGGGGAGCAGCTCCACTTACGCCGGGACGCTGTTGAATGTGGTTCAGGACATTTGCCTGCCGCGTGCGTCTCTAACACTCACGTCTGACACCAGCGCCTGCGCCAGCACTTCGTCTCTGACACTCACGTCTCTGGCACCGATGTCTGACACCAGCGCCTGCGCCAGCACTTCGTCTCTGGCACCGATGTCTGACACCAGCGCCTGCACCAGCACTTCGTCTCTGGCACTCACGTCTCTGGCACCGATGTCTGACACCAGCGCCTCTGACACCACTGACACTACTGTCTCTAACATTTGGACTGCTCTGTTCAAACACCTTGAATAGAGCGGTTCAAACACTTTGAACAAAGCGGTTCAAGCACCTTGAATAGAGCGGTTCAAGCACTTTGAACAAAGCGGTTCAAACACTTTGAACAAAGCGGTTCAAACACTTTGAACAAAGCGGTTCAAGCACTTTGAATAGAGCGGTTCAAACACCTTGAATAGAGCGGTTCAAGCACTTTGAATAGAGCGGTTCAAGCACTTTGAATAGAGCGGTTCAA
>JAISAE010000084.1 GCA_031266875.1 Treponema sp. | reverse complement strand
TAGTCAAGACATTCCCGCACTTGGTTGACTGTCGCCCCGGTTGACAGCGAAGCTGTCATAAGCACAGCGTTTTTGCCTTTAATCTTTTCCCGCACATTCTGGTGAAAAATAAAATGACCGTCAGAACTGACCATTGGCGTCAGGAGCAGAATTTCGCTGCCTTCATTCATCACACTCATGCCCGCCTGTAAAAGCTCGTCAGCCAAGAACGCGGCAAGAATTTCCGTGTTGTCCATATATACAATCGCGTCTACCAAGGTACTTACGCGATACGGCACCGCAAGCTGACGCGCCGCATCCCGCGCAACTGACGCGCTGGCCATCAAGTCAAATATGTCGATATAATGGCTCCGGTGCGCACTGTTCGTGGCAAAATGACCGGCAGCAACCCGAACGGTTATCCTGGGGTTTTTTTGTGATGAAATAGTGAAAAACTCATTATCCATATTTCCCATCCTTTGTAGGTACACCATATATTATACAGTCAGGGCTGTCAACGACAAATTTATGCCCAAATTTGCCGTTTTACCCCGCATCATGCAGGCGGCGAAAGACCGCATAACTTGGTATGGTGTCAGACACCATACCAAGTTGCGAGGCGCTCAGGCGCGTCTCGCAAAGGCAGCGTTGCTCACTTCGCGGCGATGTATTTCAGGAAGTTTCGCAGCAGATATGTCAGAAACACCGTGCCAAGTACCATCACTACCGAAAGAGCGTTTATTACCGGCGAAACGCCAAAGCGTATGGCAGAATAGATGTAGATAGGCAGGGTTGAGGAGCCAGGTCCGGCAACAAAATAGGTGATGACAAAATCCTCAAGGCTGATCGTAACCGCTGTGAGAAAACCAGACACAATGCCGGGCATACAAATGGGAACTGTTACCCGCAAAAGGGTCTGCCACTCATCCGCCCCCAGGTCATTGGCCGCTTCAATGATCGAAAAGTCAAACTCATCAAGACGCGCCATAACCATGAGAAACACAAAGGGCAGGTTAAACGTGGTGTGCGCGATAAAAATCGTGAGCAAACCGAGTTGCAGCTTGATCCCCGCAAAAAAAACAGAGAGCGATACGCCAATGATGATTTCCGGCAATATCATGGGCAAAAACGAAATCGTCTGCACATAGTTACGCAGACGGAAGCGATACCAGTTCACCCCGATAGCGCCAAAGGCGCCAATCACTGTGGCGGTTCCAGCGGAACTCAGCGCAATAAAAGCGCTGTTCCAGAACGAGCGCCACAGGTCCCGCGAGTGAAAGAAAAGCTGTTCGTACCAGACCAGTGAAAACCCAGTCCAGTTCATGCCCTTACTTTCGTTAAACGAATAGATAACCAGGACAAAGAGCGGCAGAAACAAGAATACTATGGCGGCAATGAAGATCATCTCGGAAAAGGAAAACTGTTTGTGCATGGAGCGACGCGCATGTCTGCCCGCTTCGCTCTGCAAAACGTTAGGACGAAGTGAGGTAATGATGCCGTGAACAATGGTTCTGATGTTCATACTGTCCCCCTTGCTGATTCGGTCAGGCGCTTTGTGTCCCTGCGTTGCAGGTTCATCATCACTATCACGCCGATAGTGGTTACCACAGTGAGTACCATAGAGATGGCTGCGGCCAGCGGCCAGTTACGGCTTTTGATGAGCTGGTCTGCAATAACGTTCCCCAGCATATAGGCGTCCATGCCGCCCACAAGAAGCGGTACCGCATACGCCCCGAAAATGGGGATAAAAGTAAACAGCATCGCTGTGTAGATACCGCTTTTGATGTTAGGAAGCAGTACCATCACGATGGACTGAAACTTGGTCGCGCCCAGGTCTTGCGCAGCCTCTAGCAAGGAGAAATCGAACTTATCTATGGTAGAAAACAGCGGCAGTATCGCGTAGGGCAGATACATATAGACCAGCACTAGGATAACCGTGTTCTGGTTATACAGGAAATGAACATAGTCTTTGATAAGGCCGATACGCATGAGGAACTCGTTTAAGAAGCCGTTGTTGCCAAGAATGTTCATCCACGCGAACACGCGGATGAGAAAGTTCGTCCAAAAGGGAATGATAATGAGTAAAAGGAGGAAGGTCTGGTTTTTGCTTTTTGCCATGAAGTAGCCGCAGGGCAGAGCAATAAGCAGGGTGATGAGCGTAGCTATAAGCGAAGTAACAATGGTACGGACCGTGATGATCATGAAGCTCCGGTTGCTCAGGCTTCGATAAGCGTCAAGCGAGAACTGCCAGACCACGCCGCCGTGCAGTCCTTTTTTCAGGAAACTGTAGATCACGATGATGATGATAGGTACCAGAAAAAACGCGGTGAACCAGATCGCCATGGGCGCTGAATACAGCGGCCCGTAGTTGCGTTTCACCACGCTCATGACTTCACTTCCACGACATAGCCATCGTTGGCGCTCCACGAGAGGTAGACCTTGTCCTTCCACACTATCTCCGGGCCTTCGTCCGAGTAGTTGGCGTGTTGTTTCATAACCCGTATCAGACTGTCGCCTATTTTGACATAGAACTTAGTCTGGAAGCCTGAATAGATCGGCTCATCAACAACGCCCTGAAAGTGGTTTATGTCTTCCCGTTTAGTGGCTGACTTTTCTTTGGCAATGATAATCTTCTCCGGCCTTACGGTGAAACTCACGGTCTGCCCCACCTGGGTTTCATCAACAGTGGTTACTTTGATACGTCCCAGGTCAGGAATCTCAAGCTCCAGCATATACTCAAGCGGCTCCTTGTCCATGCGCCGGACTGAAGCCACTTTGCCGTCAAAGAGGTTGGTGTCGCCGATGAAACGCGCCACAAAGTCCGTGACTGGGCTTTCGTAAATCTCGTGCGGTGTGCCTACCTGAAGCACATTACCCTGATTCATCACGGCGATACGGTCGGACACTGAAAGCGCTTCCTGCTGGTCATGGGTAACGTAGATGAAGGTGATACCGATCTTGTCGTGAATCTGGTCAAGCTCAATAAGCATGTGCTGACGGAGCTTGGCATCCAGCGCTGAAAGCGGCTCATCAAGCAGCAAAACTCGTGGCTCGTTGATGAGTGCGCGGGCAATGGCCACCCGTTGTTTCTGCCCGCCAGAGAGCTGGCTGGGCTTTTTGTCCCGATGTCCTTCAAGTTGCACGAGTTGTAAGTATTCACTCACCTTGCTGTTTATCAAAGCCGCGCTCTGACGCTTGAGTCGCAGGGAAAACGCGACATTTTCAAACACCGAAAGGTGGGGAAACAGCGCGTAGTTCTGAAAAACCGTGTTCACCTGCCTACGGTTAGGCGGCAGGCGCACAACATCGCTTCCTTCAATACAGACGCTTCCGGTATCCGGTGTCTCAAACCCAGCAATGATGCGTAACAAGGTTGTCTTGCCGCATCCTGAAGGCCCCAGCAGGGAAAAAAACTCCCCTCCATGTATCTCAAGGAACACGCTATTCAAAGCCTGAAAACTGCCAAAAATTTTGGACACTTCTTCGATGACCACATCGCTCCCATTCAATGTTGTTCTCTCAACCCCCTTTTATGTAATGACTATCGGAACAATGAGTGCTTTAGAGGCAGTTGTCAATGGGAATCGTGATTGAGTTTGCTTATGCAAGCAATGTCATCCCGCGTGTTGTTTACCGCGTCCGCGCCTTACCCGCGCTGTTTCTTTCCCGCAAGATGCAGGGGATCAGGCGTGTGGACAGTTCCGCGTAGCGTCCTTCAATTTTTGCGATAAGCTGGGATATGGCTGCGGCCATCATCGCGTTGATGTCCATCTCAAAGGCCGTAAGCGCGGGCTGAAAGAACGAAGCCGCGCCAGACGAGGAAATGATCGAGACAAGCGATATGTCTTCGGGAATACGCAAGCCCTTACCCGTGATGCCAGCGATGATTCCCGTGAGCGCCTTGTCATTCATAACAATACACGCGCTTGTCTCGTTCCGTTCTGTCAGCAGTGATTCAATACAGTCATGGACTGTTTCAGCTTCCCAACCGCAGAAATACTCTTTGCCGTCAATACCAAAATTGGCGCAAAAGTAGTGAAACGCCTCGTGAGTGTGCGCAACCGGGCCATAACCATCGTTGAATGATCGTTCAGACTGGTTGATAAAGCCAATATGCCCGTGTCCCAGCCCTTTCAGGTAACTGATGCAGCGCATCATAGTGTCGAAAAAGTCAACGTCAATGTAGTTTTCCGTTGACGCTGAATCATCCCGTCCCAGAATGATGAAAGGCGTATCCATTTCTTTCAGCGTGGCTATACGCCGGTCATGCGTATGCACCTCCATAAGGATGATGCCGTCAACCAGTTTCTGAGCCAGCAGTTCCCGCAGTTCATCTTCACCACTGGTTTGCAGGGTCCAGATAAGCAAATGATACCCAAGTCCCATAGCCTCTTTCGACGCCCGTGTTATCAGGTCGATCTCTGAAAGCCCCAGCCCGCGTTCCACCGCCGGAAACAGCATAGCAATGATATGCGTGCGTTTACTTGCGAGACTACGGGCAATTGCGCGTGGACTGTAATGCAGTTCCCGCGCCGCCTTGAATATAAGTTCTTTTTTCTCAGCCGAGATTGGGCGCGTGCCGTTGAGCGCGTAAGAAACCGTACTCACTGAAACGCCCACCCGCGCCGCTACATCTTTTATCGTCGCCATTACACACCTGTTGTCGAAATGTTTCAATAATAATTATCATAGTATGGCTTAAAGAGGTTGTCAAGGGAAAAGCTCGCGTCTCCCAAAGGCGCTGATCTCCCTTACATCAGGCTCTGATGTACCCCTAGATCAGCCTCTGATCTCCCTTACATCAGGCTCTGATCTCCTTTACATCAGAGGCTTACCTCCTTTACATCAGGCTCTGATCTCCCTTAGATCAGCGCCTGATCTCCTTTACATCAGCGCCTGATCTCCTTTACATCAGGCGCTGATGTACCCCTAGCTAAGCCTCTTACCTACCCCTAGATCAGAGGCTTAGCTCCCTTACATCAGAGGCTTACCTCCTTTACATTAAGAATTTTTATACGCATGATCACAACTTCTATAATATGGAAGGGAGAGTTGGAAGCCGCGGCGAATATTACCGCCTTTGACTGGAAACAGGCAGAGGTGGATGGGGCCGCGACTAAGATCAATGGCTTTTTCACGGCGCGGGAATCTGCTGGGCGCTCCTTGACCATGAACCGGAATCGGAGAACGAGCTCGTGAATTCGGAATTTGACACGGCAAACCCTTTCACGCTGAAGTTTGACGAGAACCAGCGGGGGAAGCAGGTGTATTTCTGCCTGCGCTGGGAATCAAGCACGAGTCTGAAGGGACCTTTTGGGGAGATTTATTCGGCCATCATTCCGTAGGAATGGCGCGTCATTCCATTTCGCATAAGGCCCATGTTAAAAACATAGATAGGTATGGAGACCGGGCAGGAAAAGATTGCCACCGCTCCGTCAAACAAGCGGTTCCGCGTGATCTCGTTGTTTGACGGGGCGGTGTTGGGTATGATAAGCTTTGAAAAGCAAGGAAATTAAGGATGAATCTTATGGCTGAACAAGTAGAAGCATTAACTGAGTACAAAGGCCCGGCGACTATGGAGAAGCTGGTCTCACTGGCAAAGCGGCGCGGCTTTGTGTTTCAATCGTCGGAAATCTATGGTGGGCAGAATGGCGCGTGGGACTATGGACCCCTGGGCGTTGAGCTGAAAAACCGCATTGCCAGTAATTGGTGGAAGGAGATGACCCAGTTGCATGACGATATTGTTGGATTAGACGCGGCAATACTCATGCACCCGCGAGTGTGGGAAGCGTCAGGGCATGTTGAGAACTTCACTGACCCGCTGGTTGACTGCAAGAAGTGCCACGCTCGCTTCCGCGCTGACATGATACCGCCTGAAAACCTTGCGGCTAAAACATGTCCAGACTGCGGCGGCGAACTCACCGACACACGTAAGTTCAACATGATGTTCAAGACCCACATAGGGCCTGTAGAAGACACATCGAATACTATCTATCTGCGGCCAGAAACCGCCCAGGGCATCTACGTCAACTACCGGAATATCATTCAGAGTAACCGCATGAAACTGCCCTTTGGCATTGCGCAAATCGGCAAGGCGTTTAGGAACGAGATCGTTACCCGCCACTTCATCTTCCGCACCTGTGAGTTTGAGCAGATGGAGATGCAGTTCTTTGTTAAGCCCGGCGCGGATATAGAATGGTTCGATGAATGGCGCAAACGGCGCTGGGCTTATTACGAGCGTCTTGGAGTCAAGCCGGAGTACCTGCGCTGGCACCAGCACGGCGTGGACGAGCTTGCCCACTACGCCAAAGACGCCTATGACATTCAGTACCTCTACCCTATGGGCTGGCAGGAACTGGAAGGCGTCCATCACCGCTCCGACTACGATCTCAAACGCCATGCCGAATACTCCGGTAAAGACCTCCAGTACATCGATCAGGACAACAACGAGCGCTATATTCCATACATCATCGAAACCTCAGCCGGTCTCACCCGTACCCTGCTCATGGTCCTATGCGATGCTTATGACGAGGAAAAGGTTGCCGACAAGGGTAACAGCGATGACTGGCGTACCGTGCTTCGTTTCCACCCCAAGCTCGCGCCCATTACGCTTGCTGTCCTGCCTTTGATGAAGAAGGACGGGCTTGCTGAACTTGCTCAGGATATAAAGAATGAGTTAAAGGAAGACTTCACTGTTGACTATGACCAAGGCGGAGCTATTGGCCGCCGCTATCGCCGTCAGGACGAAGCCGGTACGCCTTTCTGCGTTACGGTGGACTATGAGTCAAAAGAACAGCGTACTGTAACCCTGCGTTTCCGCGATTCCATGGAACAGATTCGCGTTCCCATTGCGGAACTGGGCGAGCGTATAAGAAAAGAGATTAAGCAGTATAAGCGGACAAAGTGAGCGTGAATAAGGTTGTATCCCAAGGAGAGGCTGAATGTCGGAGATAACGTTTGACATCAAAAAGACTTACGCGGTTCTTTCTTCAGAAAAGAATGGCTGGAAGAAAGAACTCAATCTGGTTTCGTGGAATGGCCGGCAGGCCAAGTTCGATATTCGCAACTGGTCGCCTGAACATGAGAAGATGGGCAAAGGTATAACCCTTACGCTAGAGGAGGCGACCCAGCTCGCGTCAGCCTTGACGACCGCCTTGGGTGAACCGCCGTTGGATGAACCGCCGCTTGCCTAAGCGCGGCTTATGCCCATAGCGACTCGATGGCGCATCGGGTCATGCGGTCGCAGCGTTCATTCATGGCGTTACCAGCATGGCCCCGCACCCAGTGCCATGAGGGGGAGAATTCCTCATCAAGCAATTCAAGGTGTTGCCAGAGGTCCTTGTTCTTGACTGGTTCCTTGTTGCTGGTGCGCCAGTTGTTCTTTTTCCAAAGATATATCCATTCGCTTATCCCTTTCTGCACATACTGTGAATCTGTGTAGATTGTAACCTGTTGCTCGCAGAGATTGAGTGCGCTCAATGCTTCAAGCGCGGCGATCACCGCGCTCAGTTCCATGCGATTGTTGGTGGTGTTATGTTCCGCGCCCCACTTCTCGCTGATGATCCTGCCATCAACTTCGATGATGTAAGCCCAGCCTCCTGGTCCTGGGTTCCCGGAGCAACCGCCATCGGTATAAATGTTTATCATAGCTTCGATCCTCTCTTGCCGCTTTAATTCCTGTTTAGTAATTTATACATGAAAGCTCCCTGATCGGGGAGTAACAATCAAAATCTATATTATATCGACGAGCCTCAGGTAGAAAAGCCCTGATAAGGTCGTTGGTAGAAAGAGGAGAAAGAAAAAAAATGGCAAAACAGTTAATGTTCAACGAGGATGCCCGCCGTAGGCTACTGTCCGGTGTGGAGCAGATTTCTAAAGCAGTAAAGGTAACGCTTGGACCCAAGGGACGCAATGTTCTGCTTGACAAGAAATTTGGCGCGCCAACCGTTACCAAAGACGGTGTTTCTGTGGCAAAGGAAGTTGAGCTGGAAGACCCGTATGAAAACATGGGCGCACAGCTTCTTAAAGAAGTTGCCACCAAAACCAATGATGTCGCAGGTGATGGAACCACCACCGCTACTGTGCTTGCTTACTCCTTAGTGAAAGAGGGGCTCAAGTCCGTGGCTGCGGGCATGACCCCCATTGAACTCAAGCGTGGTATCGACAAAGCTGTTGAGATCGCAGTCAAGGAAATCAAGAAGAACGCCACGGAAATCAGGGACAAGGAAGAAATCTCCCACGTTGCGTCAGTTTCTGCCAACAACGACAGTGAGATCGGCAACACCATTGCTGATGCCATGGAAAAAGTCGGCAAGGATGGCGTGATCACGGTCGAAGAATCAAAAACAATGGATACGACCATTGAGTTTGTCGAAGGTATGCAGTTCGACCGTGGCTATATCTCCGCGTATTTCGTAACTGACCGCGACACCATGACCAGTGTCTACGAGGATGCTTATATCCTCATCCATGACAAGAAGATTTCGGCCATGAAGGATATGCTTCCCCTGCTGGAGCGTGTTGCTCAGACGGGCAAGCCGCTCGTGCTTATTGCTGAGGATGTGGACAGCGAAGCTCTCTCCACCCTGATCCTGAACAGCCTGCGCGGTACGCTCAAAGCCTGCGCAATCAAGGCCCCTGGTTTCGGCGACCGCCGCATGGCCATGCTCGAAGACATCGCCATCCTTACTGGTGGCGAGGTCATCACCGAAGAACTAGGACTCAAGCTCGAAAACACCGAGATATCCCAGCTTGGCCGGGCCAGGACCATAAAGATCGACAAGGACAATACCACGATCATCAATGGAGCAGGTAAAGAGAGCGAGATCAAGGACCGGATTAGCCAGATCAAGGCGCTCATTGAGGACACCACGTCTGACTATGACCGCGAGAAATTGCAGGAACGCCTCGCAAAACTGGCGGGTGGCGTTGCGGTCATCAACGTAGGCGCAGCCACTGAGGTTGAGCTTAAAGAGAAAAAGCACCGCGTTGAGGACGCGCTTTCCGCAACCCGCGCAGCCATTGAAGAGGGCATAGTCCCCGGCGGCGAGATTGCTCTCATTCAGGCGGCTATCGCGCTGGACAAGGCTGACACCAAGGGCCTCACTGACGACGAGAAGGTGGGTTTCAAGATTGTGAAACGCGCCCTTGAAGAGCCTATCCGCCAGATCGCGGAAAACGCCGGGGTTGACGGCGCGGTCATTGCTGACAAAGCTAAGTCTGAAAAGTCCGGCATTGGTTTTGACGCCGCAAAGATGGAATGGGTCGATATGGTGAAAGCCGGTATCATCGATCCCGCTAAGGTAACCCGCTCTGCGTTGCAGAATGCGGCTTCGATCGCCAGCCTCCTGCTCACCACAGAATGTGCCATCACGGACATTCCTGAGAAGAAGGAAGCGCCCGCCATGCCCGGCGGTGGCGGCATGGGCGGCATGGGTGGTATGGACTACTAAACCGTTGTTAGACGAGGCGGATTTGCCGCCTCGTTCTTGGTATGAAAAAAAAGGCCGCCTTGAGGCGGTCTTTTTTATTCAGATGTGAGTCGTTCAAACCACGTCGCGCTTGATCTTCTTGGTGGTAGTTTCTTCCATTCGTTTGTCTACGATGATAGTCTTCTCGATTTTCTGGTAGGGAAGAAGTCTCTTGTTCACTTCTGAGACAATCTCCTCAATACACTGTTTGATTTGCGCCGGAGTGCTTGCCTTGAAAAACTCCTGATCGGGATATACAAGTGCTTCAATGCCTTCAGTCTTCATCTTCTTGTTAAGAACAAAGCCGCGTACCAGAATCTGATCGATTTCTTCAAAAAGCTGGAACTCGTTCTCGATCTCCTCCGGGTATATGTTCTTCCCACCCTCGGTAACGATCAGGTTCTTGGCACGTCCGGTGAGATACAGGTAGGATTCGCTGTCCACATAACCAAGATCGCCAGTTTTGAGGTAGCCGTCCTGAGTAAAGGCGGCGGCGGTTTCCTGAGGCAGTTTATAATAACCCTGCATGACCATTGGACCTTTGACCACGATTTCGCCAATACCCCGCTCGTCAGGGTTCAGTATCTTCATATCAACCTGCGGCGAGATTCTGCCGACGCTCATTTCCTTGTAATGCTCTACTGGATTAAGGGTAAGGATGGGTGAGGTTTCAGTAAGGCCATAACCCTGAATGAAATCAATACCAAGTTGGTTGTACTTTCTGAACACGCTCGGCGACAGAGGCCCGCCGCCGCAGATACAGATACGCAGGGTGGAAAGGGATGCCTGACTTAACACTGAGTGGAACATCTTTTTACCCGGATTCTTGCCCGTGGTTTTCTTAATCAGGCCGGAAATGCCCATCAGGACTGAAATGAGTCCATAGACAAGCGGGCCTTTTGCCTTGACGCCTCGGATAATACCCGCCAACACCTTGTTAAACAGCATAGGAACGCCGAGTAACATGGTGATCTTCGCCTCTTTCAGGTCTTTCAGAATCGCCTTAGTTACCATACGCTTGCCGAACACCACTTCCGCGCCACAGGCAATCGCTACAATAAAGACGGCCAGCATGGTATAGGCATGGTGTATGGGTAAGAGTGCGTAAAACACATCGGTCGAGTACAGTTTGAGGTTTCCCTGGGCCAGGTAACTGTCGGAGACAAGGTTCTGGTGTGAGAGCATGACGCCTTTTGGTATACCGGTTGTGCCAGAGGTAAAGAGAATGGCGGCGGTGTCCAGTTCCTTTGCCTGTTCTATAGGCTGATCCGGCCCGTCAAGCTCGTAGATATACGCGCCCACGCCTTTTCTCAGCGAGACTAGTTCTATCAGTTGGCCTGGTTTCTGCTCATAATGGCTATGCTTTTCCTCGTCCACGAAAAGGATCGTTACCCCAGCGGTGTTGAGGAGAAGGTCGGTCTCCTCGTTTTTAAGCTGGTAATCAATGGGAACAACAATGGCTCCGGCGCAGAGTATCCCCAGATAGGCCACAGTCCATTCCGGCGAATTCTTGCCTGTTACCGCGATCCGATCCCCCTTGCGGACGTTCTTACTGCAAAGCCATCTGGCTACGGCTTCAATTTTGGCAAGGGACTCACGGTAGTTCAGACTGATACGATCCGGCTCGTAAATGGTGAAGCATGGGCGTTCCCCAAAACGGGAAACCATAATCCTAAATAGTTCAGGCAGAGTTGGCCACAGACCTGGAAAAGCCTTTCCCCGATATTCGTCCAAAAAAACCCATGGCGTGTATGTGACGATCATAGTTATACCTCCAATCTAATCTAATTGAGACCTATAGTTTATCACGAGGTTGCAGGTCCCGGCACACTTGTAGAAAGGGGTAGGTGATATACTTGACCAATAAACAAACATGATAATATAATAACTATTACTGTTACAGTGGCGGGATTTAAGCCTATGGACAGAAAGCTCCGTGCTTTGTAAATCACATTGCGCGATAGCGCGTACACGTCGAGAAGGCGTGGACGAATCATCAAACAGGAGGCGAATTATGGCGGAAGTCTTGTCTATCATCTTGGGAGGCGGTAAGGGAACCCGACTTATACCGCTTACGAAAGATAGGGCAAAGCCGGCTGTTCCTTTTGGGGGCAAATTTAGGCTGATTGACATACCTATGTCAAACTGTATCAATGCGGATCTGCGGCAGATATACATTCTTACCCAGTTTAACTCTGCGTCGCTTCATCTTCATCTGTCTCAAACGTATGTTTTTGACTCCTTTTCCAAGGGTTTCGCTGAGATTCTGGCTGCGGAACAAACGTTTGAACATTCCGGTTGGTATGAGGGAACCGCAGACGCAGTACGAAAGAATTTCGTCCATTTCAGAACGCAAAACCCCAAATACTACCTTATCCTGTCCGGGGATCAGCTTTACCGGATGGACCTCAAAGACCTGCTGAAAAAACACCGTGAGTCTGGCGCGGCTATCACCATCGCTTGTACTATGGTCAACAGAGAAAACGCGAGCCAGCTCGGAATCCTCAAAGTTGACAAGAATAACACAATAACCGAATTTCTGGAAAAACCCGGCCCCACCAAAGATATCTCGGATTTCAAGGTCCCGGTTGAACTGCGGCAAGATAAATCCAGAGGCGACTGCTATCTGGCTTCGATGGGTATCTATGTGTTTAACTCGCAAAATATGGAAACCTGTCTCAACAACGAGCTGCCTGACTTTGGCAAGGAGATCATCCCCGAAGCCATCAAGCGGCTCAAGGTCAACGCTTATATCTTCAACGGCTACTGGGAAGACATCGGAACCATCAAGAATTTCTACGAGGCTAACCTCGATCTCACCACCCTGCGTCCCCCGTTTAACATTCACGATGAAAAAGCGCCCATCTATACGCACATGCGTAACCTGCCGCCCTCAAAGATGAACTTTAGCAACATGAACCAGTCCATCGCGGCGGAAGGTTGTATCATCACCAACGCCAACATCACCAATTCCATCGTTGGTGTGCGTACCCTTATCGAAAGTGGCGCGAGCCTCAACGGAGTGGTGTGTATGGGCGCCGACTTTTATGAAAACGAAAGCCAGAAACAGCAGAACAGCGAGGCACGTATCCCAAATGTGGGTATTGGCAAGGGTACTATCGTCAATCGGGCGATCATCGACAAAAACGCCCGTATCGGCGAGGCTTGCCGTATCGGTATTGATGACATAAACCGGCATGATGGCGACTATGGCAACTACTACATCGTGGATGGTATCATAGTCATTGCCAAAAACGCGATTATCTATCCGGGTACAAAAATCTAGCCACTACCCTTGCGCGGAGCAGGGGTTCTATGGCAAGCCTCCTATACAGCGCGGATCCTTCCGCGCTGTTGCTTTTTATAGACATAATCTGTAACTTGTGGTTATCATAGTTTGTGTGTCGTCAAGAAAGCAATGAATTGACATAAGCACGTTGGTATTGTATGTTTAGATTTACAGATATTCATGCGCGTTATGCGCCGGAGCTACTTTTGAAAGAACGGGTGATTCGTTTAAGAGCTATTCAAAAGCTTATACAAACTTACCGAATTGAGTCTCAGGAGACTTTACTGGGATACTTGCAGAAAGAAGGCTTTATTGTTACACAAGCGACCCTGTCGCGGGACCTGAAGCTCCTCAAGGTGGGCAAAATCTGCGATGGCGGTAAAGGGTATGTCTATTCCCTGCCTGGTGAAGAAGAGCGGCAGGAATCCGAGCGGACATATATTTACGACTTTTTACGCGGCTATGTTTCAATAGAATGGTCAGGCAATATGGTGGTAATCAAGACGTATCCCGGCCATTCTGACTCAGTAGCGCTGGCGGTTGATAACCTGGGCCTTGATGATGTGCTTGGCACCCTCGCCGGCAGGGACAATACCGTTTTTGTCTGCCTGCGCGAAGGCGTTAGTGGCGAGGATTTCGTAAACAGCATGAAGGAAAGCATCCCTGAACTCGAAGCCTGAGCATAAACCAATCTCACCCAGCGGCGTAATGTGGCCTCTCGCGTGAGATTGCCTTTTTGCTCTGTCCGTTTCTATGTTACAATCCTGTAAAGTTACTCGGATAAGGAGTCTTATAATGAACTATACGGATTTTGACAAAACGGCGGCGTTTCAGACACTGGCGGCATTGGCGGCAAATGCTCAGGCGTTTGATCTCGCGGCAATGTTGAATATGGAACGGGTTAAGGCAAGTGTTACTCCGATGGCAGCGGGTCTGAGCTACTCATGGGCTGCGAAGGCAATGGACAGTGACACGCTGGCGGCGTTACAGGCGCTTGCTGACGAGCAGGAGCTTATCGCCAAGTACCGCGCCATCCTCGACGGCGAGACCATGAATACCGGCGAGAACCGCAAGGTACTGCACCACCTTTTGCGCGGTCAGCTTGGCAAGGCGGTAATGCGCGACAGTCTGGATGGACATCCGGTAGACATCGGCATCTTCTACAAGCGGGAACTGGAACGCTTCGGCGCGTTTGCCGAATCAATACACAGTGGCAAGCTCAAGGGCAGTACTGGCAAGCCGTTTAAGGCTGTGGCGCAGATCGGCATCGGTGGTTCCGACCTCGGACCCCGCGCTCTGTACATCGCCCTTGATAACTGGGCAGTGGCTGAGGGTAAGAAAAAGCTGACTGCGGCGTTCATCTCCAATGTTGATCCCGATGACAGCGCAACAGTGGCGGCATCACTGCCGCTGGAAGAAACGCTCTTTGTGCTGGTGTCTAAGAGCGGCACTACGCAGGAAACGCTGGCCAATGAGCTGTTCATCAAGGATAAGCTCGCCAAAGCAAAACTTGACCCCAGCAAGCATATCGCCGCTGTTACCAGTGAAACCAGCCCGCTTGCCCATAACCCTGCTTACCTTGATTCTTTCTACATCGACGACTTCATTGGTGGTCGTTATTCCTCCTCCTCAGCGGTGGGCGGTGTGATTCTGTCGATAGCGTTTGGGCCGGATGTGTTTAAAGACCTGCTTGCCGGAGCGCATGAGGCTGATAAACAAGCGCTGGAACCCAACGCCCTCAAGAACGCGGCTCTGCTTGACGCCCTCATCGGCGTATGGGAGCGCAACTTCCTCGGCTATCCCTACACCGCTATCCTGCCCTATAGTCAGGCGCTTGCCCGTTTTCCAGCGCACCTGCAGCAGCTTGATATGGAATCCAATGGAAAGCGTGTAAACCGGTTCGGCAAACCGGTCGCCTACTCCACCGGCCCCGTGGTGTTCGGTGAACCCGGTACCAACGGCCAGCACTCGTTCTACCAGCTTTTGCATCAAGGCACTGACATTGTGCCGCTTCAGTTTATCGGCTTTGATGAGAGTCAGCGCGGCGACGATGTTCTTGTTGATGGCTCCAGCAGTCAGACCAAGCTCAAGGCGAATCTTGCCGCCCAGATTGTGGCGTTTGCCAAAGGCAAGGCTGACAGCAATGGTAACAAGGAGTTCACCGGTAGCCGGCCATCCAGCCTTATCTATGGTAAGAAACTGACGCCTAAGACCCTGGGATCGCTTTTGGCGCATTTCGAGAACAAGGTGATGTTTCAGGGCCTGATATGGAACCTCAACAGCTTTGACCAGGAAGGCGTGCAGCTCGGCAAAGTTCTGACGAAGAAGGTACTAGCGGCAAAGACTGGCGGCAGCACCGGCGACGCCGCGCTTGACGCCTACGGCGAGATACTCGGCGTGAACTAACCTGCGGTCTCGTTATCCTTTAACCACAGATACCGCACAGATGAACACTGATAGTTCTCATTCCTCATCTGTGTTCATCTGCGTCCTTTATCCGCGTTCATCTGTGGTTATCTTCCTCATCTGTGTTCGTCCAAGTCGTCTCTCTGTCTACCTAACAAAGCTCTTAGATTTCCACTTTCTTATACAGACAAAGCAACAGCTTATAAAGACAAGCTGTGGGTTTATCCCAATCCTACAAAACTGTATCAAATCTACCCATTCGGTGTACCGGACAGGTCAGCCGTTAAAATTTCTGAGTCAGGATTTTCAAATTCTAAGTAAGGATTTCAAAATCCCGGTTCAGGATTTTCAACTTTTGAGTCAGGATTTTCAAATTTTGGTTCAGGATTTTCAACTTTTGGGTCATTAGTTACAACTGATGACTCAGGATTTTCAACTTTTGGGTCATTAGTTACAACGGACGACTCAGGATTTTCAACTTTTGGGTCATTAGTTACAACGGACGACTCAGAAGTTTCAACTTTTGGGTCATTAGTTACAACGGACGACTCAGAAGTTTCAACTTTTGGGTCATTAGTTACAACGGACGACTAAGAAGTTTCAACTTTTGAGTCATTATTTACAACGGACGACTCAGAAGTATCAACTTATGGGTCATTACTTACAACGGACGACTCAGAAGATTCAACTTTTGGGTCAATAGTTACTACGGACGACTCAGAAGTTTCAACTTTTGGGTCATTAGTTACAACGGACGACTCAGAAGTTTCAACTTTTGAGTCATTAGTTACAGCGGACGACTCAGAAGTTTCAATATATGCGTGTTGCGCCACAAACAACAGTAGAGGCGCAACACGCCGCGTCTGATCGGGTGTGTGAAACAGAGACGCCGGTTAGCCTCAGCTATAACCGGCGTTTTTATGCTAACGATGTCTGGCACCACTCCGGCGCTTAACCTGCTTAGGCATAGGCGCTTGTCAATTTCTTGAAGGCCGGCGCGGAGGCATGGATCAGCTTTTCGTCAACGCAGTAGGCAAAGCGTACCCAGCCGGGTTTGCCAAAGCTGCTGCCCGGCACACCGAGTATAAGCTGCTGCTTGAGCGCGTCAACAAAGGCGCGATCATCGCCATGAAAGGGCGCACTGTCCGGGACTTTACAGAACAGGTAGAACGCGCCTTCTGGTTCAGCATAGGCGATGTTGGCGGCGTCAAGCGCCTGTTTGAAGGCGTCGCGGCGGCACTCGTACACGGCAACATCAACCCGCGCATGAGTGAGTTCCGCCACAATACGCTGCATCAGCGCAGGCGCGTTCACAAAGCCCAGAACGCGGGTGGCGTAGATGAGCGCGTTGATGAGCGCGTCTTTGTCGCTGGCAGTGGGACTGACGGCAATGTAGCCAATGCGCTCGCCGGGCAAAGAAAGACTTTTGGAGTACGAGTTTACCACGATGGATTCGTCATAAGCACAGAGAACCGGCGGGACTTCAATGTTATAGGCGATTTCACGGTAGGGTTCGTCGGCAATAAGGTATGGATAGCGGCCACAAGCCGCGCCGTGTTTACGCAGGGCGCCGGCGAGTCGCGCTATATCTGCCGCCGGATAGACGCGGCCTGTGGGGTTATGCGGGGAGTTGATAAGCACCGCCGCTGTTTTGGGCGAAAGCGCCGCCACAAGCGCCGGTATATCAAGGCTGAAGTCGGGCAGAGTGTCCACCTCAATAAGACGACCGCCGTGATTCGACGTATATGCTTTGTATTCCATAAAGTAGGGGCGAGAAACAAGCACCTCGTCGCCTGGGTTCAGAATCGCCTTTAACACGACATTCAGCCCGCCCGCCGCGCCAACCGCCATGACAAGGTGGGTGGCATCGAGGCTTACCCCGTGTTCGCGTCCGGCCTTTTCCGCCAGCGCTGCCCGCACATCAGCGTAGCCCGCGTTGGGCATATAACCATGCGAGCCTTTCTTGTCTTCAGTGGCAAGGCGGCATAAGACCTCGTGAAAGGCCGGAGGCGGCTCAATGTCAGGGTTGCCGATGGAAAAGTCAAAGACTTTATCGTCGCCGTACTGTTTTTTAAGCTGGTTTCCTTCCTCAAACATCTTTCTAATCATTGAAGACGAACCGAGCGCCTCCTGAATAGCGTTTGCTATGGGCATATAAACTCCTTTTAAGCGACTAGTTCCTGACCCCGCGCCAGGGCGCGTATGTTGATATCGACAAACGCGGCTTTGACATTAGCTTTGATAATCCGGTTCCAATCAATGGCCTCAAGCCCCATACGTTTGATGGTTGCGCCAAGCAGGATGATGTTCATAACCCTGGCGTTACCAAGATTAAGCGCCTCAGCCCCCGCGTTTACCACAATGGTCGGGACTTTCGCCGCGAGTTCTTCGGCAATGCCTTCCGGGTAGACCGCTTGCGCGGATACTACCGGCATGGGATTGATGCGGTAGTCATTCACGATGACTTGTCCCTGGGGTTTGAGGTATTCAAGCCAGCGCAGAGCTTCCATAAGCTCAAACGAAACCAGTATATCCGCGCCGCCGCGCTCAATAACCGGCGAATACACGGTTTCCCCATAGCGTACCTGGGACGAAACCGAGCCGCCGCGCTGGGACATGCCGTGAATCTCGCTCATCTTCACATCAAAACCCGCTTCCATAAGGCCGATGGTCAGTAACTTACTCGCCAGAATGGTTCCCTGACCGCCGACTCCTACTAGTAACATACTTTTGGTCATAACGTTTTCTCCTTAATTAACCGTGATAGCGTTCTTGGGACATATCTGCTTACAGACCGCGCAACCCACGCAGTGCGCTGGATCGACCCGCGCCTTTTTCAGCGCCACGTCAAACGAAAGCGCCGGGCAGCCACATTTCAGACAGAGCTTGCAACCCACACAACGCTCCTCCTCAACCTTACAGGACGTGGTGAATGGGTTATCGAACTCCTCTTTTTCCGCCTGAGTGATGCGTTTCAGGACGCAGGGCCAGCGCGTGATAATCAGCGACGGCTCATCAAGCAACAGCATGGCGTCCAGCGTTTCCCGCACGGCTTTGAGGTCGTTGGGGTTAAGCACGGCGATATGTTTCACGCCGATTGCTCTCGCCATTGCTTCAATGGATATGCGGCTGGCGATTTCTCCACGAGCGTTGAAGCCATTGCCTGGGTTGTTCTGGTGTCCGGTCATGCCGGTGATGGCGTTGTCCAGAACCACACAAACCGTATTGCTGTTGTTGTATACCACCTCCACAAGGGAATTGATACCAGTGTGGAAAAACGTCGAGTCGCCCAGAACCGCCACGACCCGTCTGCCGCTTCCCCGCTTAAAGACTTTTTGCGCCCCATGTCCTGCGCTGAACGAAGCGCCCATGCAGATGGTAAGGTCCATAGCGTTGTAAGGCTCGGCATACGCGAGGGTATAGCAGCCGATGTCGCCCGATACCATGATGTTTTTTGTTTTACCCAGCTCGTAAAAAAAGCCCCGGTGTGGACATCCCGCGCAAAGCACGGGCGGGCGCGGGACGACACTGAGGCCGGCGCAATCCACCGTGCCGGCGCTTTTCCCAAAGCAGGCTGCGCGGATCACGTCAGGGGTCAGTTCCCCAAAACGGGGCATAACGCTTTTGCCGCGAAGCTTGCCGCCAAAACCCAGCATACATACCGCTTCCTCGATATACGGATCAGTTTCTTCTATTATATAGACCGTTTCGTGAGCCTCACAGAAACGTCGGAGCAGGTTTTCAGGTAAAGGCCAGGTGAAGCCCAGCTTGAGGTAGGAGACGGTATCGCCGAACACTTCTTTTGCATAGCAGTAACACATACCAGAGGCAATCACCCCGACCGAACAGCCTTTATGCCATTGGATCAGGTTCAGAGGGCTGTTCTCTGAATAGGCGAGCAGTTCCGCAGTTCGCGCTTCGAGCTTGGCGCGTAAACGCCTCGCGTTCAGTGGAACACACACAAACTTGGCCGCGTCTTTTTTATATTCTTTGATCACGGCCTTCTTTGGCTCGCCACACTCAACAATACTTTTGGAATGATTGACTCTGGTGGTGGTGCGTATGAGAACGGGCGTGTCGAAAGCTTCACTCAGGTCCAGACCAATGCTGACCATATCCTTACATTCCTGACTGTCGCTTGGTTCCAGCATAGGTATCCGCATGGACTTGGCGTAGTTGCGGTTATCCTGCTCGTTCTGGGACGAGTGTTGTCCCGGCTCATCCGCGTTTATCAATACCATGCCGCCATTTACACCGGTGTAGGCAAAGGTGAAAAGGGGGTCAGCCGCGACATTTAGCCCCACGTGTTTCATTGAAGCTATGCTTCTCGCGCCAGCAATTGAAGCGCCCAGCGCCGCTTCTACCGCCACTTTTTCATTAGGCGCCCATTCAGCCTCAATTTCTTTATAGCCCGCGAGGTTTTCGAGAATCTCCGTGCTTGGCGTGCCAGGATACGCTGAGGCAAACAAGACCCCAGCTTCCCATGCGCCCCTCGCTATGGCCTCATTCCCTGTCAAGAGTTCTTTCACTATGATTACCGTCCTTTTTAGCATGATAAAGAGCTTTCTATTTCACTGTCTAGTTGCGTATCAGTGGACAAGGAAGCTGCTTGTTCGAGGATGTATCTCATGCTTGCCATGCTGTTATCCCTGTTGGTGTGTGCTTGATGAGGTGTGTAAGTTAAAGTAAACGCTGATGGCCTGGCTGCGTATTGCCATTGACTCTCAAGTCAATAAACGGTATGGTTTTTTTGAGAAAGCAGACAGCATGTTGAACATTAAAGCGCCAGCGAAAATAAATTTGCATCTTGCGGTGAAGGGCAGACGGCCTGATGGTTTTCATGATCTGGAAAGTATCTTTCTGGCTCTTGACTGGGGGGACAGTCTGTGCTTTGATTGTGGCGGTGCTGAGGGTCAGTGCGCCATACAGACCACATGGGACATTCCCATTGATGGGGCGGTGATTCAGCCTGAAGAGAACGTTGTGTTCAAGGCTGTGTCGCTTTTCAGGGCGCGAAGTGGTTTTATGCAGGGGTTGCGTATCAGGCTGGACAAGCGCATCCCCTTAGGCGCGGGTCTGGGGGGTGGTTCATCGGACGCGGCTGCTACGTTATTGGCGCTGAACCAGCTGTCGGACGTGGAGCTTCCTCTGGCGGCCTTACGGGAACTGGCAGAGGATTTGGGAAGCGACGTGCCGTTCTTCCTCAGCAGCGGGGCGGCTTTTGTGAGCGGGCGTGGGGAGCGGGTAGAACCGCTTGTCGCGCCGGAAGGCTTGAGCGTCGTGTTGGTGTATCCTGGGTTTGTGAGTAACACACGGCGTGCGTTTGCTTTGCTGGACGCTGACGGCCATGAGCGGTGTGTTTCTCGGTCGCGGGAGGTTCTGGTACAGGCTTTAGGCGGCAAACCTGCTGACTGGCCGTATCACAATGACTTTTTACCCGTTTTTCTGGCCGCTGGCACGGGGGTATACAGGGATTTGCTGGGGGAACTGAGGCGGCTAGGTGCGGATTTTGCTAGTTTGTCGGGTTCGGGTTCCACTTGTTTCGGGGTTTTTTCTGATGAGAACGTGGCGAGTCGTGCGGTAGAAGCGTTTCGCTGGTGTGGAGGTTTTATTTGCTTAACATTTCCGCTTGCGTATTCGACGAGGGGGTATTAGAATAAGATATTCTTGGCTCCATAGGAGGTACGTCATGGAAATAACCGACATTAGAGTACGAAAGGTTGTTGGTGAAGGGAAATTGAAGGCGTATGTAACAATTACCTTTGATGATTGCTTTGTGATACACAACATCAAGATCATTGAAGGAAAGACCGGTGTGTTTATCGCTATGCCAAGCCGAAAAACACGCGCCGGTGAATACAAAGACGTGGCTCACCCTATTCACTCTGACTTTCGTCTGGAATTGCAGAAACGTATCTTGGAACAGTATGATTCCGGTAATGGCCCCGATGATCTTTCTGTTGAGATATAGTAGTTTCTTTGGGACGTAGGCAAGTGGTAAGCCACCGGGTTTTGGCTCCGGCATGCACAGGTTCGAATCCTGTCGTCCCAGATTAAACCTAATAAGGGAGTAAGGAAATTATGAATCAGGTTGTTTTAAAGGCCCGAAACAGGGATGGCGTAGGTTCTGCCATAGCGAGGCGGCTCCGGCGTGCAGGCCGTGTTCCGGGTGTTTTGTATGGACGTTCAGGTAAGGCGTTTTCCCTTGATCTGGACGCACGTGAATTCTCGAACAGTATCAAGAATGTCACGGAAAGTACCATCGTAAAGATTGAGCTTGAAGACCGATCGGTCGACGCCTTTGTAAAAGATACGCAGCGGAATATCAAAGATGGAAATATTCTTCATGTTGACTTCTATGAAGTTGAAAAGGATGTTGCTCTGCGGGCAAAGGTTCGGGTTCATGTACACGGCAATCCGGTTGGTGTCCGTGAAGGTGGTATTCTTGAAACGTCCCTGCGTGAAATTGAGGTGGAGTGTTTACCTCAGTATCTACCATCGCGTTTTGATGTAGATGTAAGCGATCTCAGGGTGAATCAGTCAATTCACGCACGCGATCTTCCCCTGAGCGAGTATGTTCGCCTTATTTCAGGCGCGGATCAGGTTGTGGCCCTTGTGAAGTTTGCCCGTGCTGAAAAGGCCGAATCCACGGAAGCCGCTGGTGAGGTTACCGAAGTTGCATCCAGCGCTTCTGCCAGTCAAAGCAAGTAATAAGCGGCGCTTGCTCTGCAAGTTGCTTGTGTAAAATAAAACAAGCGAAAAAAGCACACCTTTGGGTGTGCTTTTTTGCTATAGCAGCCTATGGTTCCTCACGGACTAGCGCTTCGCGGAACCCAAGCGCCCCCAGTTTTTCTGCCATGGCGGATACTTCTTCAGCTTTCACATCTAGAAGCACCACGCGGTAGTATTCTCCGACCCGTTCATACTTGGGATTAAGACCCGCGTTCTTCAGTTTGTCAAAAGCCTCAACTGCGTTCTTATCAACCCGATAGGCCCCGACCTGAAGCCGATAACGCTTGTTGGTTCCAGATGGCGGCATAGATGGCTTGATCTCGGCTGGGATAACGTAGGAGGGTTGCGGTGTTATTACCGGCGATGTTACTGGCGCCGCTGATGTTGTCGGCGCAGTCTGTGTAGTTGTCGACGGTGTTACCGGAATCAATGTAGTCGGTGCAGGAGCGGTCGGTGCGCTTGACGGTGTTACCACTAATGTACCAATGCTTTCAATCAGCACGGACGTGGTACCAGTAGCAATCATATCAAGCTGATCAGCGGCGGCACGGGAAACATCAATGACTCTGTCTGACTTGTTTGGCCCCCGATCATTAACCCTAACCATGACCCGTTTACTGTTCTGTTTATTGGTTATCGTAAGCAGTGTTCCAAAGGGTAGAGTAGGGTGAGCGGCGGTAAACAGAGAAGCGTCAAAAATTTCTCCTGACGCCGTAGGGCGTCCATCAAATTCATGCCCATACCAGGAGGCAATACCTTCTTCTCGATATATCCCGTCAGTAGCGCCGCTAGATATCTGTTGAGCGGCACATATCAGCGTTAAACAAAAACCGCTTACGATTAACGCACTTGTTCGTTTCATAATAGTTCTCCTTACCTACCATTCTTCGCCTTCGGCGCGGATGAGGGCTGTTCTAAACCCGACCTTACCTAGCTTTTCCGCGATAGTCGATACTTCTTCCGGTTTAACATTGGTCAGCACAACCCGAAGGTATTCACCATTCCGTTCATAGAGAGGGGAAAGCCCCGCTTCCCTGACCTTATCAAACGCCGCTACCGCGTTGAGAACAATCGTATACGCTCCCACCTGAATACGGTAAGTTCCCCCCATTTCTTTGGGCGGTATACCTGGCTTTATCACAGTAGGACTCGTATCAATTGGCTCAGGTTCTGGCTGCGGCTGTTCAACCACCGGCCTTGGAGTCTGACTCTGCGGCAAAACAGTGCCAACACCAGCTCTCAAGGTTCCAGTATTGCCCCCCTGATTTTGCGCACTACACAAAGCGACCATCATCAGGCCACTTATGATGGCCGCGACTATTCTCATTATACTCTTCACACTCGTCATATCTTTCTTATCGGCAAAACCATGAATCTTTGCTATATTTTCTTTATGATGAATACGTTTGAACTGACTGAAGCGCTTATCAATGATCTTTTATTTTCAATGGAAGATCAGGAAGGGGAATTCTACATGGATGTCCAAGATGCTGTGATAGCGGAAAGCGTTAATACTGAAGATAACAAAAACCGTTATATTAGCCTGCCTGACTGGGATTCTTCCGATGGTTTCAGACTTATGGAACGTTTTACTGTGGGTGTCAGAAACCCGCTGGTGCGAGAGGAGCTTTCCACCGCGCTCAATCGTGGTAAAGGTGTGTTTCGCGCTTTCAAAAATGTCCTGCATATCTATCCTACAATTGAAAAGCGCTGGTTCTCGTTCAAAGAACGCGAGATGAAACGGGAAGTGATCAGGTGGTACAACGCGCTCCGTGACGAGTGGGGCATGGAGCGCATAGGTATTGAACCGGAAGAAACTGACGACCTTATTCTTGAAGACTTTATCTTTCGCTCCACTCAGGAAAAAGATATAGCCGAAGCCGCATTCCTGCACCGGTGCTGTCTTGAGGAATATCAGGCTAACGCTAAACGTCCCTTCCCCCAGGCAGAGCAGAACATAGCAGAGTATATCGTCTTTATCGCGGAAACCGGCAGTGGCGACTTTGCCGCGTACATATCAGCGGCTCGGGACCAGAACAACGAAATCCTTCATATAACTGCTCTTGAGGTTAAAGCCGAGTACCGTAGTTTGGGGATTGGGGAAGAACTGCTTTCCTGTTTTATCGAGAAACTCACCCCCCATGACGTAACCATGTTAAGTATCGATCTGCCTGTTGAGTCTGAGGGCTTCTCGCGGGTCTTGTTACGAAACAATTTTAAGCCTTACGCGATCCGATATTACTCAAACCTTGCGCCAGAGGCGGAAATATAAGGCGCGTTTGAAGCAATGCATAGCTTCTATCTCGTATAGAGGGTATGCGTTATCTATGTAAGCGTTTATGCGTCCTGCTCTGGACTATAGCTCTAATACCGGTTTCCGTTTCCGCGCTGGAATGGAGCCTGCTCTCAAGCGGTTCTTGGGAATACGAGGGAAAGCTTGTTACGCGGGAAGACCTTAGCGTGTTTCTGCCCTGGGACCTTTCGTTACGGGCGCAGCTTATCGACAGCCGTGAAAACATAGACACTGCTAACACCGCATTTTCCGGCGGCCTTTACCATAAGGCAAGCGGTTCCCGGCTGCTGTATGGGATTCTCGACGACAGCGGCCTTTCAGCGCGGCTGAGGAAACTCTGGTCTCAAGCCGCGCCTTTTGTTGAAAACCATAAACCTTCCTCGCTTGAGCTTGCCACCGCGCCTTCTTCCACCAAAAGCCCCTGTACCGCGCTCTTTCTCGGCACGCCCCGCTTTGGCGCCCTGGCCGGTTTCGCGTCGCTGGTACTGGACGAAGCATTTAACGCCGCTGTTTCCGGCGGCATTGACATCTATTTTGACAAGAAGGCCGCGTTCCGGCTGGAAGGCTTTTATACCAGCAAGGAACTGCCGCCACGTTCCTCAACAACGTGGTTTTCCAGTTCACCGCCTCTGCCAGCGCGGGACTTTGAACTCTATGCCCTGAGCGCGGTGTATACCTCCACGTTTTTTGACATTGCCTCGGACTGGGCCTTATCCAAAACATTTGCCTACGGACAGGATGTGTATGGTAATCTGTCTCTGGGCATTGGCTCCCGTCCTTGGCGCGTATCCCTGGCTGCGGATGGCGTGGGCGGGCGTTATGTGGGCAGCGACGGCAACACAAGCAGCGCGGGTTTCAGACTGGGATCGCGGTTTGAGTATTTCTGGAAACAAAGCAGTCATCTCACATTAAGCGCCATTCTTCGTGCGCCAAAAACCGGAGTTCCCTTTGACCGCAGTTCCAGCCTCATTGCCTACCAGTTCCCCACAAAGTTCAGCGCCAAACTCGGCCCCGTGCCACTGAACCTAAGCCGCTGTTCACTTGGTTTCAGCCGTGACGCCACAAGCTGGGCTAAAGTTCAAGACAAAGCCGAAGCATCACTTGGCCTGAATGTTGGTCCAATACATACCGCCTTATCAGGCAACGCCGTCTTTCTGTCTGTTGCCGATACACAGCCCGCGCTCTTCCCCCTGCCGAACTCTTCCACCCTCTTCGCCTCAGCAAAAGTCGCCGGCGTATGTTCTTGGCGTTTGGGCATAGCCCGTTTCAGCGTCGGCCTTGGCTATACCCTGCCGAAAGACAAAGACGCGGTCTGGGACACAAGCTTCCGCGCCTCAATACAGGGCAAGCCAGGCCGTCTCAGCCTTGAGATAGCCTCACCCACCTTTCCAGACGACTGGACATTCGCGCTTTCATGGCGCTTCTTAAAACCCCGCTGAGAAAGATAAAAATAGCGTCAGCAGTCTAGGAAATCAGCCTCTTGCAGATTTTCAAAAACCGAAAACAAGATGAGGTAGCACTTCCTACAGGCGTCAATATCTTTGGCCTTTATCGCGTCGAGCAGTCTCCAGTGTATGTCCTCACCCGGCTGTTGCTCACATATCTTTTTGAAATAGCCTTTACTAAGGAGAGCAGCATGACGGCGGAGTAGTTTACCAACAGTTTCATAAGCGAATACAAAGGCGCGGTTTTTGGTAGCCTTGCAAACTTCCAGATGAAACTCATAATCCATCTTGTCATGCAGCGCGATGTCGCCAGCCATGATAGCATCGTCCATTCGCCTGAGTATACTCTCACATTTCCTGAAATCTTCGTCCGTAGCCCGTTTCATAGCGAACCGCACTGTGTCCATCTCAAAGTAGAGACGGTATTCGTTAATCTGGGAAACATTACAATCACTCAGAGGAATCTCGCCAAGCTGGGCCAAAAGCAGATTATCGTTAGGATCAAGAACAAAACTCCCCTGACCCACACGGGTTTCGATAAGCCCCAGCGTGGAAAGCCGGTGCAGGGCGCTTTTGATCGGCGACATGCTCACCCCAAACTGCTCACACAGATCATGCTCAGAAGGCAGCTTTTCTCCAACGGTAAAGCGCTTCTCAAGGATCGCCTGATGAAGCGCATGGTATACCTGTTCAGCGACCCTCTCTTGTTTTGTAACTTTATTAAAATTCATAGACTTACAAATATATCAGAAGATGCGAATTTGATATACAAAGCTTGATGAGATGTGCGCTTCTCAAAGTTCTTAGCTGAGAAGGGGAGTACAACACAAACGAGAACATGCTGTGGGGCGCGTTGAAGCCCCACAGAGCGTACGAGTGAGTTCTAACCCTTAACACTGCCGGAGCTGATCGACATCTGCACCTGTTCCTGTGAAACCGCGTAAACCACTATCCCCGGCAGGATGATGAGCGTGAGCGCGGCGAACATTTTCGTGTAGTCATAAGCATAGGTCTCGTTGAAAAAGGCCAGCGCGTAGGGCAGGGTTCGGGTTTTGGGAGATGAAGAAAGCAAAGACGCGAAGAAGTATTCGTTCCAGTTCCCTAGAAACATGAGGATACCGGCGGTGGCAAGTCCGTTCTTGGCAAGCGGTATGTGCATCTGCCAAAAGTTGCGAAAGAAACCCACCCCGTCTATGACAGCCGCCTCAGACATTTCTTTGGGAATTGAGGCAAACGAGGCACGCATCACAAAAAGGCTCATAGCAATGCCGCCTGAAAGGTACACAAGGGTTATACCGGCACGAGTGTCGTAAAGGTTAAGCTGCATGATGAGATGGAAAATCGGCTGGGTCTTGGTATGTCCGGGAACCAGCATGGTCAGGGTGAAAAGGGTAAAGAGCAGGCTGCGCAAGGGAAACTGGTAGCGGGCAAATACATACGCGCCCATCGCGTACATAAAGATCGAACCGGCAGTGGCAATTGAGGAAATGATCACCGAGTTAAGCGCGAACTGTAGGAAATTATTGCCCTTAATAACCGAGATGTACGGGGTGAAGTCAATCCCTGTAGGGAGAGCAAAGGGTTTGGTCAATATATCCCCATTGGTTTTGAATGAGGACATCACCACCCAGACTAAGGGACCGATGGAGACCACTACGACAAAGGCGAATAAGAGGTAAATCAAGAACAGGGTTACCGCCTGCCCTAGCCGATAACTTGTTTTCTTTTGCTCAAACGTATTTAGCGTGTTCATTAGCTTCTCCTATACTACCGGCTCGTTCATGTGGAACACCTTGTTTGCCATGAACATAACGAAAGCGCCAAGTATCAGCATGATCATGCCTGTGGCGTTAGCCAGACCATAATTGTTATCAGTGATGTTGCGTACCAAAATCAGGGACAAGCTCATCGTGTCATCGCCTGGGCCACCGCGACTTGTCAGCGCGATGGATTCGTACATGCCGATACGCGAAGTTACGCCCATAATAACGCTGGTTCCAATGGAAAAGCGGCATAGCGGGAGATCGATGCGGGTCATGATCTGGAAACCGGAAGCGCCGTCTATGATGGCCGCCTCGTGTATATCGCTGGATATGGCCATGAGATCGGCGAGTACCACAAGGCTGATCACCACTGCGTAGAATAGCCATGTGAAGGTAATGGCCCAGAACGATGACGGACTTTCGTAGAACCAGTTTACGCTGAAATCTGGTGAAACAATCCGGATCAGGGAATTGAGCAGTCCAAACTCATTGTTAAAGATAAAACGGTATATCATGGCCCAGGCTGCGCCGGAAATGACATTGGGAATCATGAACACGGTACGCACGAACTTCCAGCCCGGCGGGGCTTTGAAGAAAGCCAGCGCCACAAGGATACCGAAGAGCGTGTGGAACACCGCCGCCAGCAATGACCATAGCCCCATGTTGCGTAACGAGGCTGCGAAACTTTTCAGCCGAAACAAGCGCAGGTAATTGTTCAGACCCGCCCACTCAGGCGAGCTAAAGCCGTTCCAGCGCGTGAAACTGGTATAGATAACAGTGATGATTGGCCATAGATAGAACAGCGCGAACATCACCAGCGTTGGCAGCAGAAATGCGTATATCTGGGGAAGATATCTGCGTTCAAGACGACTCATAGCCATAATAAGCTCCTGCTTTTATAAGGCGGATTGCCCGCCCTTACCTGTTCCAAAATCGAAGTTTTGGAACAGGCTCAGATTACAGCTCGATTTCAGCCGCTCGGTCGGTGAGTTCCTTACAGAACTGTTCTGGGCTAAGACGGCCGCTGATGAGATCAGGCAAGAGGCGGGGGAATTCGCTCTGAGATATGGAGTTAGGCACAGCGCTTTCAAAGGAATCGCAGAGTATGGTTCTCTCGTTAACCGCGCCGTCGTACTCGGCGAGGAGGCGGTTCTGTGTACGTTTTGCGAGGAAATCGGCGCTTGGCGTCATACGCGGTACGGAGCCGCCTTCGCTCAGCATGAAGGCTTCCAGTTCTTCCGGCGAATAGATGAATTCGAGGAAAGCCTTGGCTACTTCTTGTTCCTGCGGTGTGGCAGTGCTGGGTATCCAATAGCTATAACCAATACCTGTTCCACCAATGCCGATGTTGCCGGGCAATACGCCAGCGCGGACGTCAGCGCCATTGAAGCCGTTTGACCACTTACCGCTCTGCTCTGGCGCAAAGTCGCCGACCATCCAACTGCCGTTGGCGATGAGCGCGGCGCGCATGGACATGAAGGCGTTGGCAGCGTCAGCATAGGCTGCGCCCAAGGTGTTGGCTGAGGCGTGTTGACTCAGAAGTGTCTGTAACTGCCTGGTGGCGTTAACGAAGATCGGGTTGTTGTAGTCAGTGATCTTTCTGGTAATGGAACTTGCCATGAGTTCCGGGCCGCCCGGCTGTGTGGCGATGAGCGACGAGTATACAAGCATGGTTGTCCAAGCGTTCTCGCTCGTCATAAAGGCAATCTTGTTATCGCCCAGTTCCGCGATAACCTGATCCCAAGTCATGTCGGCGAAGGAACGGGATGGCGAATACAGTTTGGGATTCCAGTAGATACCAACAGGCCGAACAACCGGAGAGGGAAGTGAGAACAGCTTGCCGCCTTTGGTGTTGTAGTCAAGCGCAGCGGGAATGAGCCGCGCCTTGAGGTCAGGCTTACTGTCAAGCCAGGGCTTGAGATCGACAAAGCGGTTCCCCGGAATGATGTACTGCTCAATCCATGCCTGGTTACCACCCTCAACCAGCGCCGGAAGTTTGTTCTGCTGGCTGAGTTGCTGCATCTTCTCGGCGTACATGTCCTGCACGATCTCTTCGATGACCAGCTTGTACTTGCCCGCATACTTGGCGTTAAAGCGCTCTACCTGCGGCAGAAAGAAGAGCGCACCGACATTCTGTCCGGTCTTATAGGACGGAATGCTCACCTGAATGACCCCACCGGCTGTTGTGGCGGTGGACTGGCTCTGACTACCTGAGGCAAATACCATGCCGCAGGTCAGCGCAAAAGAAATGATAATGAACGAAATCTTTTTCATACGTTCCTCCGAAAACAATACTAACATAAAACTTTCGTTTGTCAACAAATTTTTCAGTAATCTAACGAAACTTTGTTGAAACTTATTTGTTGAAATTTGTTTCATATCGCTTTATCATAGACTTATGGATACAACAAGTCTGCGCGTTTCGCGCTGCGCTACCTTCCCTCTTTATGTCTGCGCCAGTGAGCGTATCAAACTCATCGGGACGACAGACGGTCGCTTCCCTGATTTCGGTCATCACCTTGAGAAAGAGATGGGCGGCTTATGGCTGCACCCGATCAAGCTGCTGGATGGTTTCTGGCTCAGGCTCAAAGACATTGATGCTGCTAATGTCGATGTCTGGACCATCGCCGACAGCTTTGAGAACCGCCCCGAAGGTAATGTCTTCCTTTATAACAACAATCTTGGCCATACCCCGCTCCACCTCACCCGTTCCCAAATCGCGCCGGAAATGACGACAGGCGATAGTGGCGCGGGAATCGTCGTTGACTACGAGGTGTTTAACTCGTCCGCTGAAACGCGGCGGCTGGAACTGGAGTTTCTGGCAAAAACCGATCTTCGCCCAGTCTGGTTCTCTGACAAACATGGCATTGCCGATGAGCTTGATGCGGGAGAATGGCTCCCCGACGAAAAGCTCTTTCTGGCAAAGGACACAGGACACGAATGGTATGTTGCTATAGGCTCAGTTCCCGTGCCGGAACAGGTGGAGCAAGGTATCAGCCACGGCCCGGAAAACACCGCTGGTCAGGGCGTTGGCGTTAGCTTTTTTTACACGCTGTCGTTGGGGAGCGGGGAACGCCGCGTCCTGCGCTTCATCATCGCCGGCTCCTGTGTGTCCCGCGCCGACTGCCTTGACGCCTATCACAGCCTGCTTGCGCCCCGCGATTTTTGGGCCGAGAAGCAGGCGCGTTACACCGCGCTCCTCAATAGAAGCCGCCTTATTATAGAAGATAAAAAATTTGAAACCATCTTTAACTGGATTAAGGTCAATACCGACTGGCTCATCATGGATACGGTGAATGGCCGCGCTCTGGCAGCAGGTCTGCCTGAATACCCCTGGTGGTTTGCTTGCGACAACACTTACTCTTTGCAAGGGGTACTAGCAATGGGTTATTACGAGCTTTGCCGTGATACCTTGCGTTTGTTTCTGGATAGCTCAGAAAAGTTTAATGGCAATGGACGCATACCCCATGAGGTTACAACTATGGGGCTTTGCGCACATCCGGGAAACACGCAGGAAACCGCGCACTTTATCAGCATGGTCTGGCTTTACTACGAATGGACCGGCGACCGCGACTTCCTCGACCTTGCCTTTCCAGTTCTGCAAAAAAGCGTGGCGTGGTTACGTGACCAAGATGATGATAATGACGGCCTTCCCAGCGGTTACGGTATACTGGAAATTCCGGGGCTGAACTCCGAGATGCTTGATACTGCGGTGTATACCGCACAGGCATATACATGCTTTGCCGCTCTATGCCGGCTCAAAGGGCTGGACGCGCAGGCAGATGAGTATCAGGCGCTTTCGGAACGCACGGTCGCGGCCATTAACACTGTGCTGTGGGACGAGGAAGCTGGCCTATACTGCGACGCCTGCACCAGTTCGGCGGATGTGCGTTCCCATTACGACGCGATTCTTGACCAGCGCTATGGGGCGGGCATTGATAAAGGCCGGCGGATTCTTGACGAGGCCCTGACAAAGAAAGAAAAGCTATCGCCTGAAGCTGAAAGCGGCTGCTTACTCAACTATGGCTGGATTATCAGCACGCCTATGGAAACCGGCATTGCGCCACGGGAAAAGGCGCTTCGCGCCCTAGAACAGATGCACAGCGGACGCTTTATTGGCGAGTACGGCATGTACCTGAGCGGCATATTTCAGGACGCGATCATGACCATCAATACAGGCGTTATGGCAGTGGCGCAGGCGCGTTATGGCTTCGCGGATCGCGCACTTGCTCTGCTTGAAAAGATGTTTGCCTGTTTTGGCCGCGCCACTCCGGGCTGTATCTCAGAAATGCTCCCAGACTACGGCTGTTTCGCGCAGGCGTGGACCATCTACGCGGCGCAGGTTCCTATTACGCGCTACTTTTTCGGCATACAGCCCAGCGCGTCTCAAAACCGCCTTCGCGTCGCGCCCTGTATGCCCAGCGCGTGGCCATCCGCCACACTGCAACGGCTGCGGGTGCTGGACGGCGAACTTTCGCTGTGCTACCAGCGGAACAGCGAGGGTTGTCGCTGGCGGCTTGAGTACACAGGGAGCGCGTCTGTGGTATTTGTGGTTCCTGAAGGTTTTGATGACCATACCCACGAAATTATGATGAACAATGGACAGCTTGATATATCATTAAGGCGTAAACATGATTAGACCTACAATACGACAGATCGCTAAGGCGCTCTCAGTTTCTCCAGCCACTGTCTCAAAGGCGCTTGCCGATAAAGCTGAGGTGAGCGAGGAAACCCGCGCTCGTGTCCTCGCCTGTGCCAGAGACCTTGGCTATATCCATACACAACACGGTGGCGCGTCAAACGAAGAACGCCGTGTAGCGATTTTCATTCAGGACAGAATCAAGAATGAGAATGAGCAGACTTTCTATTACGATGTACTCATGGGTTTCAAACAATACGCTACCTTGAAACATTTTGAGGTAATCATATTGACCACCACCAGCGCCGAGCAGGAACAGGTATCCTACGACGCCTGTCTCACGGCAAAGCGCATCTCAGGCGCGTTTGTTATGGGTATGAAAACCACTGACCCGTACATTGCCCAGCTTGGGGCCACCAGCATACCCACGGTTACGCTTGATTTTTCTGTAAATAACCCCTGTGTAGGCAGAGTGGGTGTGGATAACTACACTGGGGCGCGTCTGGCTGTTGAACATCTCATTGATTTGGGGCATCGGAACATTGGTTTCCTCAATGGCCATCCCTTTGCCCAAGTGTCTGAGGAACGTCTTGCCGGCTATGCTGCCGCGCTCTGTAGCCGCAAGCGCGACTTTCACCCGGGTTTTGAGACGCGCTTTGTCTTTGACGGCGACTTTTCCGAGCAAAGCGGCGCGACCGGCGCTGACTATTTTGCGGATTCCGGTATTACCGCGCTGTTCTGCGCGAGTGATCTTATGGCAATGGGCGCGGTGCGCCGTTTTCAGGAAATGGGTATAGCTGTACCCGCTGACATTTCCATTGTGGGCTTTGACAATATGCCGTTTACCACCTATTCCACGCCCCGCATTACCACAGTCGCCCAAGATCGCCACCAACTTGGACTGATGGCCTGCGCCCTTCTCTACAGCCTCCTAGATAACGCGCCGCTTAAACACTGCCTGCTCCAGCCATCGCTCGTTATCCGCGAATCAACAACGACATTCAGCAGTCCAGGAAATCAACCTTTGCAGGGGTTCAAAGCGTTAGAGTCGCTCTAGCCCTATGGGTGAGTACGACTCTAACCCAGTGGTGAGCGCAGCTCTAACCCATAGGTGAGAGCGACTCTAACCCAGTGGTGAGTACGACTCTCACCTATGCGTGAGTACCGCTCTCACCTATGCGTGAGTACGACCGTGAGTACGCTCTCACCTATGCGTGAGTACCGCTCTCACCTTATGTGTTAGAGCGACTCTAGCCCTATGTGTGAGTGCTGCTCTCACCTATAGGTGAGTACGACTCTAACCCAGTGGTGAGTACCGCTCTAACCCATAGGTGAGAGCGACTCTAACCCAGTGGTGAGTGCTGCCCTCACCTATAGGTGAGTACGACTCTCACCTATGCGTGAGTACGACTCTCACCACTGGGTGAGTGCTGCTCTCACCACTAGGTGAGTACGACTCTCACCTATGCGGGCTTTTCCTCTACGGTCAAGCTCACGTTAGTTTAACTTGCCAACGTGATAATCACGTATAGAACAGACACAGGCCATATACCTGCTCCGCGCCAGCTTCCTTGAGCGCGGTTGCGCAGGCGTCCAGCGTTGAGCCAGTGGTAATCACGTCGTCAAACACAATGGCGCGGCGCGGCGCTTTTTTCACGCAGCGAATACGCCCCCGCAGATTGGTCTTGCGGCTATCGCGGCTCAGTTCCTTCTGGCTTTGCGATGGCAGACGCCTGAGACAGCGGTAAACCGGTAAGGCCATTGAGCGGTTTTTTGTCCGCTCAAGTATCGTGGCAAGACAGGCGATCTGATCCCAGCCGGTGTTCCTGAGCTTCCCGGCACGCGGCGGCACAGGCGTTAATACGGTATCAGCATCCAGGCCGGGAAAATACGCAAGACTTTCCAGCAGTTTTTCACCCAGAAACGTACCCAGTGCGCGGCGCTTGTCGAATTTGAACGCGCTAAGCAGTTTTTGGTACTGGCCGATGTAGGGGAACAGCGCCAGCGCCTGATCAAATGTGTGGTCGTCGGTATTGCGGCAGTTCATACAACAGCCCTGCTCAGAAACGAGGGGTCGTCCACATACAGAACAGCGGGGCGCGTCAAGGTCAAGGCCAAAGCGCGGTATACAAACATGGCACAAGCCATACCAGCACTCGTCTTTGTCAAACAGCATCCTGCCGCAGATCGCGCAGTTTGCTGGAAAAAGGTACTCTCTCAGCAACAAGGTACATCGCATACCGCTTATAGGCAGCCAAGCGCGGGAATTGCTTTACAAGCGCCCGACCAGTATCCTCTATTCGGTGAAACCACTTAGGCAAAAAATGCGCTCTCTGCTTGAGCCGCTTGTTCTGTACCTCGTACTCTTTCTCCCTGGGCTTATGACAAGCGCCAACGCAATCACTGTCTCGTTTTCAAGCGGCCAGCACCTATTTCGGCTTTTCACCTACAACCTGCCGGCGCTGGCGCTTGTCTGGTTTTTGCTGAGGAACGAGAAAACCGCCCGCGCCCTTGCCAAACCCAGCCTGCGCGACCTTCTCGTCTGCGGCTTCAGCCTCGCGGCGCTCATTGTCCTCGCCTCCCTGTTGAGCGCCTTGTCATCGCTGTTAAGCCCGCACACCACGGTCCTGGAAACACCGGACGACGCGCTGGGCTGGTTCGTGTTATGCCTGTCCTGTCTGGGAACCGGCTACCTTGAGGAAAGCTGGTTCCGTCTCTACCTGCCGCTGAAACTGCGGAACGCCGATATGCTGAGCGGAACAGCCATCACCCTATCAACGCTTCTTTTTGCCCTGTGCCATCGTTACGAAGGAGCGTGGGGCGTATTAAACGCGACACTGGCCGGTACTGTACTCTCGCTTATCCTATGGAAGAAAAAAAGTTTTCATGGCATTGCTCTGGCGCACGCGCTCTACAACATACTTGCGTATCTGAGCGTATGGATTGCGCTTAACTTGACAGGAACTAGGCAATAGCCTTACTATTTTGACCTATTAAGGAGAAACTGAGATGAAAACATGGATTTCTATAGCCTTCGTATGCGCGATACTAGCCTGCCGGATAAGTTCCGCGTCCGCTACCCCTGTGTATCACGCAGTGCCAGAGCTTCCTGACGCAAAGCAATACATCCTTGACGCGCTCGCCCAGAACAAGCTGGTATTCATCGGTGAAAATTATTCCCAAGTAAACGAAGAACTATTTATGGCTGAAAATATGCAAGCCTTCTATGACGCCGGACTGCGATATATATTTTTGGAAGGTATATTTACGGAATACAGTCCAGTGAGTAGCCAATCGCCTTTACCAGTATCTGATAACAGAATATGGCTGTTCCCCCCGTGGCAAATCAATGTTGGTGGAAGATATGAGGGGGCTGTTTTCAATCAAGCAATACTAAAAATAAATGACGCTGTTCCTGAAGCGGAACGAATACGGCTTATTCCCGCCGAAGCGGGTTATAATCCAACGCCAGAGGAAGGAACTGATCTCAATAAACGCGATCAACAGGCATTTAAGAATATCTCCGCGTTTATGGAGAAACTACCGCCCCATAAGAAAGCGATGATTTTCTATGGGGGCGGTCATGGACAAACAACACCAACAGAATGGCAAGCCGACGGGGAAACTTTTTTGTGGATGCCAATGGGTGTGTACCTGAAAGAACAGTACGGCGATGATTTTATTAGTATACCAGTTCTAAGTGCTAAAGATGAGCGGTATAACCTTTATCTGGATATTCCAGAATTAAGAGATAGTGAAAGCAAACCAAAAGTGGTGCTTTCAGATAGCAGTGATATCGCAAATAATAGTTTTATTCATACGATGCTATCTTATTACGACGCCATTATACTGGATCGGGAACTTAGGTTTGGCATCGGTAATAATTATATACCAACGTATGAAAATCTTTTTGCCATGTATAATAACCTGCTGTACCTTGAAAACGATATTGATGCGTGGAAAAACGATGTCGCCCTATTCCGTATACAGAATCAAGGGCAATATCTACAGCTTATCTATTATCTGAAATTATGGCTTGGCGATAGTTTTGATTACCGCCTCTGGGATACCGTGAAGCCAGCGCCTGTGGTCATTCGCCTGCGGGATACCAAGAACTCATTGCGCGAGGCGCTCAATGCCTTAAACACCAGCGCCATTCAAGAAATTGCGCTTACTCTCAACGCGCAGGACGCGCAGAATATGCAAAGAATGCGTGATTATAGCACGGTAATGCAGCTGTCAGCCTTGACTGATTTTCTTTATGACGGCTTTATGTACTCGTTTGAAGAAACTGCTGATGATGTATATACCTGGATAGCGGATCACATGAAAGAGGCCATAGCGATTTTCCCCCAAGACCTCTGGCCTTACTATTGGCTCGCGTATACGGAAACCGAATTAGGCGATTATGACGCGGCTATAGCGCATTGGGAATACATTATCGCCCAGCCCTTGTCGTATTGCCTGGAAACATTGCCCAGGGTGTACCAGAAACTGAGCGTATGTTACGCCGCCATAGGCGATCAGGCCACAAGCGACGAATATAAACAAATCGGCGAGAGCCTGCTTAATGAACATGATTTGATAGTAACAGACCTTAGTGACGTGAGATAACAAAGTCCGCACAATCAATTCCCGTGAAGTTTTTGCAGAGCTTCATCATCGCTTCCATACTGACTCAGGCCGAGCGCAAAGACCTTGCTGTTTCGGCTGCGGTCGTAGTTCTTGCGCTCAGGCAGGCTTTCAGCGGACACTTCCTTAAACCCCAGAAATTCAAACCAGTCGTGGGTACGGGTAGTCAGTACAAAAACGCGGCTGAACGCTTCCCTGCGTGCGCGGTCAATGAGGAACTTGACAATACGCCGTCCCAGACCCATATCCGCATACGCAGGGTCAGTGGCAAGCGCGGCAATTTCAGCCTGATCCCCCCAAGCGTGAAGCGCACCGCACGCATGAATCGAGCCGTCAACCTCAAACACCACATAATCAGCCTTCTTCTCCTGAATCTGATCCGCGCTCCGGCGGATCAGATTCCCCTTCTGCACCAGCGGCTCCATGAGTCGCAAAATCACCGGTATATCCGAATGGCGAAGCACCCGAATCGCCTCATGCTCATCAGCATAAATCATGGTACCCGCGCCCAGGTTAGAAAAAAGCTCCTGAAGAAGCGCGCCTTCTTCTCTGCCATCTATGACATGGGCGCGGTCAACCCCAGCCTTCACCGCCCGTAACGCAAGCTGCAATTCGCGTAACGCCGGATCATCACCCGCGCTGTGTGGCGCGTTACGCTCAATGATACGCTCCGCTTCCTGGGGCGTGAGCCGCAGAATACGGCCGTTTTCCCCCAGCGTGATATGCGGGGAAACCTGATAAGCGTCAGGACGCACCCCCGCGTTGGCTGAAACAACAAAGAGCTTTATAGCATTCAGAGCCGTACACACCGCAAGCGCAATCTCATCACTCGGTACATTGTAGGGCTTGCCCACCGGACTCCAGCCTATGCAGGGAAGTATGGGGATAATGCCCTGGGTCAACACCCGCTCAAGCGACTTGGCATAGATTTTATCCACCATGCCGGTATTTTCCATATCAACGCCTTGGATCACCCCAAGCCCACGCGCCCGCACAAAGTTACCAATCACGGCGTCCACGCGATCAGCCGAAAGACCAGTCATAAAGCGCGTAGCAGCGTCAAAGGCAGCCATCTCCACAAACGGAATCGCGGACATGGTTGTGATCCGTATGTTCCCCGCGTAACGGGACACAATGTCATACTTATGCAGCACCGCGTTGATACGTTCCTTCGCGCCCGGAACAATGATCACGCGGAAACCAATTTTGGCGAGCAGGGCGAGGTCTTTCATAAGATAGGGAAAGCTCGACACCTCAGTAACGGGAAAATCAATTTTGAACACCATAGTTGAGCCTTCAAAACGACTCTGATAGTGAAACGCCTCCCGGATAAGGTCAACGGCTGATTCATGTAACATACCGGTATTATCCCTAAGCATAGCACACGTGAAAAGGGCTTCCGCGTTCTTGCCCTATGTGTATGTATTCAGGTGAATAAAATCGAGTATGGTGCTACTATTGATATGCGCTCCGCTCGTGTAGACAGCAACGTGGAGCGCGGCATAGGAGAATCAATTATGAAAATAGAACTTTTTACTTTTTGTGATTTTGCTCAGGAAAATAGCGGTAAGCTCACCATAGTGGGAACTTTTGATACAATCATCTCTCGAAGTTTCCCCTGCATACATCCCCTGCTTTCCGTGGTGATCAGGATTCGCTTTGACATCTGGGAATTCGCTCAACACAGCTTCAGAATCGAAACGCGGGACTTGGATGGAGAGATGAGCATCGACCCAATCATCGGCAATGTGAGTGTACAAGGCACAGGAAACGCCTCAGCAGCGTCTCATCTGGTGTTTGCCATCTCAAAGCTCAAGTTCCTGCGAAGCGGCGTCGTCAACTTTGTGCTTTACATTGATGATAAGGAACTCAGCTCAATCCCGCTCTACATACGAAAGGCTTGAGTCCGTACTAAAGCCGTGATACCATACGTTATGCAAACAACGCTTAACCTGCGGGACAGCGAAGAGTCGCTGCCCGCACTCAAAGCTCTTAACAAGGCCATTGAAGGGCGGGTATACGAATGTGCCGTCATATCCACAGCGGACATTGTCTTTTCACCAGACATACGCAGGGCCTGCGAAGTCAATCTATGCGGAAACTATGGCCGTTCTTGGGCCTGCCCGCCGGCTGTTGGTACTCTGGAGGAATTGGCAACAAAGATACTGGCCTATAAGAACGCCCTTGTCTTTACTACCAAGCACGATCTGGAAGATTCCTTTGATTTTGAGGGTATGCAGAGAGGTAAGGACATCCATAACCAGTTAAGCCTCGACCTGCACGAGCGTTTTGGAAAAACAAACCCTATCTACGGCGCGGGCGGCTGTTCACACTGCGAAAAATGCGCCTACCCCGACCCATGCAGAGCGCCGGAAAAACTGCTTTCCTCAATCGAGGCTTCCGGTATCAACGTAAGCGAACTGAGCCGCAGCGCCGGCGTCAAATATAACAACGGCCCCAACACCGTAACCTACTTCTCAATGGCGCTTTTCTAGCAGCGCGTGCGTTTTCCGGCCCTGCCGCACGATTAAACCACGCGCCTCCTGTTCAAAGCGAAAAGCGTCAACACCTTCACCAAACGCCTCCCCTTGCCCGGACACCCACGACCTAAGCTTCTCACGCCTCCCCATCGCGGTTTCCTATTTCCACAATCAATTGCCATCCGCCCGCAACCATGCGCGAGTGGCTGGCAATCATGTATGAATCGTCCGCAATCATGTGTGAGTCGCCAACAATCAATTGCCAGCCATTCGAAATCATGTGCGAGCCATCCGCAATCAATTGCCAGCCATTCGCAATCATGTGCGAGTAATCAACAATCAATTACGATATACTCGTAATTGATTGCCAGCCATTCGCAATCAATTATAAGCATTTAGAACAAATTGCCAGCCACTCAAAACAAATTGCTAGTCATTAAAAATTAATTGCCAATCATTCAGAATCAATTACCAGCCGCTCGCAATTGATTAAAAACGCTTAGAATCAATTGCCAGCCGCTCGCAATTAGTTGTCATAAGCTCACAATCAATTATGAAATATTTACCAATCGGTCTGAGGCACGCAGGAACTGGCCAGAGGTTCTGACGAGTGGGTCTGAGGTGCGCAGGCTTAGGCCAGAGGGTCTGAGGAGCGGGTCTGAGGGGTGTAGAGAGGTTTGTGGGGGAGGTGACTGGACGTGCTGGAAAATGCTCGTTCCTTTTCCGCGACACGAGCAAAAGGGGTATTCGTCAAGGAGGGACTCAAACTCTTTGCCCATGCAAAGGCGTAAAAAAAGCGGGACTGTCTTTCGACTGTCCCGCTTGCAAGGCTGGCGCGGTTCAAAGCCCGCGCCAGCCATTTAGTTGCTACTGCCCGCGAATGTGGGCAGAGAGGCTGTTACTACCACTGAATGTCGTCGGCACTGACGTTTACCCATGAAGCGTCGGGTACGTTATTGGCTATCCGGGAGATCTGCAGAGCGGTGACGTTGCCGGTATAAGTGCCGTCGCTGTTGCTGATGTTGTAGGGCAAGCCATTGTCGCCAAGCACGAAGTAGATATCCACGGCGTAGGTGGTAGCATCAGTTTGCGCAGCCGCGGAAACCTCGAAGTAGGCTGAATCCGCGGTAACATTCGAAGGCGTTGTGGCTGTGGAGCTTTTATACGAGATGGTAGTGCCAACTGTCTTCGCAGCCCAGCTAAACTTTGTGGTATTCAGAGCCGCTGAATCAGCGCCGGTTTTGGTTATCTTGTAAAGCGTTGCGCCTGTGAGCAGCGGTGTATCAGTGGTGGTTTTCTGGTAAAGGAAAACGCCAGTATCTGTACCTGTTGTTTTGTTCTCATTGTTAAACTTATTGGTGAAAGCCTCTCCAGCAGCCGAAGACTTTACCGCCTCGTCATTGTTAGTGCCTTCGCCGTACACCTTAGTAGGATCTCCCACCATCTCATTTTCGGTTGACTTAAGAACCAGCTTGTACAGGTAGTATGTGCCTTCAGCTAGACCGGTATCCTCAAGGGATTCGCCTACCTTCAGGGTTTTGGTAAGATTCACCTCTGCGCCAATCGCTGCGCCGTCTTTAGTTAATTGCTGCCGCAATATTTCGGCGCTCAGATCGCTGTCGCGTACGGTGGCCGTCGTGCCTGCACTAAACTTAACCGTGATGGCCTGTACCGTACTGGTTGAAGTCGAGACCTCCAGCTTGGCGTCTGCCACTTCGTTACTAAAAGGCTCGTCCTTCAGGTCCGTTGTAAATTCCGCTGTTCCGCCAATTCCCGTTACTTTGAGCTTGTAGATGTAGCTGTGGCGCTTTTTGACGTCTGTATCACGATAGGACGAAGCTGTGGTAGAGGGAAGCGCGGTAGAGGGAAGCAGCGAAGTATAAGCCTCGATAGCCACCAGACCGGTGTCAACCTGTATGGCTTCCGCTCGTAAAAGCTCATAGGTTACACCTTCCGAAGGCGTCCAGCTAACCTTCGCTGAAAGCTCATTGTTCACTGTCCAGTCTGCTTCAGCATTAAAGTTCAGATCATTCTTATCAGTTACTTCAGCAGTTGTATCAGCGGTTGCGGGAGCCTTTGAACGGATCGTCGTAGTTCCACTTACGGCCTTGGCGATGATGAGATACCGGTAGTTCTTATCGGCGGCAACATTCTGCTCCAGAGCAGACCAGCCCTTGTCTTTTCCCTGGACTGGTGAGCCTTCTTTTACCGTTACCGTTGTCCATGGGCCAACTATCGTAGGCGTATCTCCCTCTATTTCAGCCTTGTAGATGTCGTAGCTGGTGGCGTTTTCTACGTCGCTCCATGTCAGCTTAACATTGCTTCTTTCGCGGGTAGCGGTGAAGGTCGTAACTTTGTCAAGGACGGTCAGGGCTGGCGTGGGGAAGGTTTTCAGCGCATGGGCGTCTGAGTAATAGCCGCTGGTATAGAACGACCCGTCTACTCTGAAGGTAAGGGTCTGTGCACCAATAGCTGGTATTAACGCAATTTTTTCTTTAGTGAGGTAATCGGAGAGTTGGTTTTCGTCATCAACACTCGTGTTGGTACAAATGTTGTACAGGTCGGCAGGCTCGCCTGACACAGTCCCGTACACATAGCTTACTTTGTAGTTGTTAAAGAAATCGTCCTTAAAGGTCCATTTCACGAGGTAGAAGTCTGACCCGTCAATAGTCTTAGGAGTAATGCTAATACCATCAGGAGCTTCCGTAGATACAACCGCATTATCCTTCGTAGGCACCTGAACCGCGGTTCCTATTTCAGGAATATTGGCTCTAACACCCGCACTGCTTGCGCCATCAAAGATGAGGCTGTCGTTCTTATCGAGCGCCCTCGTAACCAGTGAGTTTCCGCTGTTGGCGGTAACCGTGTAGATATACTCCCGCCCGTTAATCAGCGGATTGGTTTGAGACACCGCGTCAATGTAGCGTGTATCCTTTGTAGTGTTACTATTACTACTACTATCTACCTCAATAAGCTCGGTAATACCCGTTACCGTATCCTTGCGGTATACGCTGTAGTTTGCGGCGTCCTTGTGCAGGTCCCAGGTGATGAGGTTTACGCCTGGGTAGGCCCGTGCTGTCAAGTTTGCCGGGCCGCTTAAGGACTGGGCATTCTCGGTGTTTGTTATCGAGTCTGGACTAGTGAGGCCAGACTCGCAGGCGATAAATGTCATGGCAAGCGCCATCGCTGCCAGACCCAACAGTAAACTCTTTTTGTTCATAAGAGTCTCCTTTATATAAACCTTTTGTTGAAGGCTTATTAAACCCCGCCTCATGCCTGACTCAAACAACGTTGAGTATCCGAAGATTAGCCTGATAAGCGGAAAGTTTTCCAAGAAAAAGCCTTTTACCAATGAAAATATTGATAAAAGCATGAGAAATGATAGATTTGTAGGGGGGGGGGGGGGGGGCAGAACGATAGATTCGGTGTCAAACCAGCGGGGCATCTGCCTGAATGCCGCTACTGCACTGATAGAAGCGTGAGAATTCAGCTTATCTATGTCTTGATGTCCACGAAGCTCAATGCTGCTGGACGTGAACGTGTTTTTCAACCACATATTTTTATTATACTGCACGGTTCAAGGAATATCAATGAATTTTCCTAATCTGAGGAAGAAATTTTGTTTAAGCCTTCCCGCGTGATTGACCCATTATGAACATCTTAGGCAAAAGGGTAAGAGCGGGCAGGTATTTTGCTAAGGGCGCCGGTTTTCTTCTATAGTATGTGAGCGCACGTGCATGAGTTGCAAGGAATCCATTGACACGGCCACTGATCTTTCTACAATAAAGCTATGAACTATATCGCAGAAGCAGAAGAGCTGAACACATTATTGGAAGGAACCATTGCCGGGCGGTTTCTTTCGAGCTTGGGGCGTCGTTTGTACTTTCCGAGGGGCATCATTGCGCAATCGGCTGAGGCAAAGAAGTCGGCTTACATGGCAAACGCCAGCATTGGCATGGCCTATCGTAATGGCAGGCCGCTGATTCTGTCGGCTATGGCTGATAGTATGCCCACGCTTGGCCCGGAGGAAATCGTGGCCTATGCGCCAACCGCTGGTGTTGAGGAAACCCGTTACTCATGGAAGCAGCGTATGCTTCAGCATAATCCCACGCTTGACGCAGAGCAGATATCGCTGCCTGTGGTAGTTCCGGGACTTACGGCTGGAATCTCCTATACAGCAGACCTTTTCCTTGATGAGGGGAACACCATTATCACAAGCTATCCCTGCTGGGATAACTATGGGCTTATCTTTCAGGAGCGGCGGGGCGGGACCACAAAGGCCATTCCGTTTTTCGGCGCAGGCCCGGGGCTGGATATTGACGCCATTGCTCAGGCGCTGAAAGAAGAGGCGCGGGGCGGGGCGGCGCGTATCATCCTTAACTTCCCCAACAACCCTTCGGGTTATGCACCTACGCATGATGAGGTGGACGCTCTGGTGGCGCTCGTAGCTGAAATCGCCGATGGCGGCGCTGATGTGCTGGTACTCTGCGACGATGCCTACTTTGGCCTGTTTTATGAGGACTCGGTCAGCCGCGAATCGTTATTTGCGCGGCTTTCAACCCTGCACGAGCGGGTACTGGCGATCAAGATTGACGGGCCAACCAAAGAAGATTATGTCTGGGGACTCAGAATAGGCTTTGTTACCCTTGGTTCTCGTGGACTTGACGCCAGACACTACGACGCGCTGGAGAAAAAGTACCTGGGCGTCATACGCTCGTCTGTGTCCTGCGCCAATACGCCAGCCCAGTACCTGATGATGAAGACGATTAAGGACGCCCGAACCATTGGTGAACGGCAGCAGTATTATGCCCTGCTAAAAAGCCGGTACGAGGCGGCCAGGCGCTTTGTTAATGAAACCCCGCCGAACCCGCGCCTGCGGCCTTTGCCCTTTAACTCCGGCTACTTTATGAGCTTTCGCTGCGTTGGCATATCAGCCGGTGCGCTGCGGCTGGAACTGCTCAATAAGCACGGCATTGGCACTATCGCGTTTGGCGACGAATTTCTCCGCGTTGCCTTTGCCGGTCTTGAGGCGGAACTGATTCCCACTGTGTATCAAACCATCTATCAGGTTGCCTCTGGTTTACAGCCATGACAAAGCGGTGGAAATGGCTTTCCCTGCTGATATTGCCCTGTGCGGCGATCGTTTTTGCCTTATGGGTTCTGCCTGAGCCTGATACTGCGGTACTCTGGACTGACCAGCCTGAATTTGCCCTCTATGTGGAATCTTTCAACGCGGTCAATGATACTTACAAGATCGAATTTCATTACACGGAGGTCGCTGCCCAGCGTTTGAGCGTTCTTCCAGGAACAGCGCAGGAAACGCCGGACATTGTGATTGGCAACTGGATCAAAAGCGCCACGACCCGCACCTTGTTTAAGCCGCTGGACAGTTTTTTTCTCGAAAGCAAGATAGACAAGGCTGCTTTTTACCCGCGTCTTCTCAACCTGGGTACCATTGAGGAGCAACAGTACCTTCTGCCTGTGGCGTTTAACATTCCGGCGCTGGTCTTTATTCGCGCCAATGCCCAGTTACTCTCTAATCCGTTTACGATTGGCTTTGATGAGATAAAGGCGCTTGGCAAGGCCTACAACGTTGAGCGGAACGGAATCTATTCCCGCATGGGTTTTTCGCCAATATGGAACGATGAATTCCTCTATGTTACTGCGGATTTGTTTAACGCGGCGTTCAGAGAGGTGGAAACAGCGCCGTCCGTTGTTTCCGCGTGGTCTGAAACCGCAGGGGATGTAACGTGGAACCCAGAGGCGTTAGAGGAAGCGATTGCGGCCTTACGCGACTGGACCCAGGAAGTGAATACCAACATTCAGGCTGAGGACGACTTTGTTTTTAAGTATTTTTACGAACCATCCGCGAAACTGGCCATGTCGGGCAGAATTCTTTTTATTTATATGAACAGCGCGGGCTTGTTTACTCTGAGTCAGGAACAGCGATCCAATCTTGAATTTCGCTGGATTGCGGAGAACAACACAATTCCTGTCTCCGAAGACACGGTATATTACGGCATTTACAAGAGAGGCAAAGCGAAAAAGGCGGCTGATGCTTTCACTGAGTGGTTTTTTCAGGCCGAGACCCAGCGCCAGCTCCTGGAAATCAGCAAGAAGCAGCGCATAAACGAGACCTATTTTGGCATAAGCAATGGGTTTTCAGCCATACGAACCGTTACCGAGCAAATCTTCCCCCTGTTTTACCCAAGCCTGCTTGGACACATGCCCCCCAGCGCCTTTCTCTCACCGCCGAACATTCTGCCCCAGAGCTGGAGTACCCTGAAAGCGCAGGTCATCATCCCCTATCTCCATGCTCGAATTCGCCAGCAGGATACCCGCCCGCTTGAGCGGCGCATCAGCGACTGGTATCGGACAAACAGCGGTTTTTAGACTAACCTTTTTATAATCTTATCCGATATTGAAAATGGAGGGGTTATATGATTAAAGGAGTTGCTGCCACTGTTCCCAGTATCGGATACGCGATTAGTGCTTCCCGTAATAGTAATGAGAAGATGTCACTACCGGTGTCTCACGCCAACTATATTTATTCGCATTTCCGGCATGTGTATGGTACGCTCGCGCCCGATGGGGTCCGAGGCGTTCCCATAAATAAGATGAAGGTGCTTGATGTACTCATTGAGCGGCTGACACAGTTCAAGAAAAATGGAGACATTGGCGTTACGTCGGTGTCAGATGGGCAAATTGACGCCCTTATTGACCAGTACGAACAGCAGATGCAGCAGGCAGCTCAAAACACTGCCATTGCCACTGTTCCATACCAGAGTATTCCCACTACTCAGCCGGGTATGCTCTTCAGCTTCGTGATATAATCAGAAGCGTCCGGCGCTGTGCAATTGTATGCTACGGACGCTTCTAATGCTGTTTTGTCCTCACCTAAGACATGGAGCGGGTATTCTCCAACGAAGCAGCCCAGACAAAAGCCCTTGCCACCGCGCTTGCCGGTAAGGGCTTCCAGAAGGCCGTCAACCGAAATAAAGGCAAGCGTGTCCGCGTCTAACGAAGCGCAGAGTTCGCTCACGCTGTTCATGTTGCTGATAAGTTCGCGGCGGTGAGGCGTGTCAATACCAAAGTAACAGGGGAAGCGAACAGGCGGCGAACATACGCGGAAGTGTACCTCGCACGCGCCTGCTTTGCGGAGAATCGAAACCAGACGGCGGCTGGTTGTGCCGCGGACAATGGAATCGTCAATGATCACGACGCGCTTGTCCTTAACCTCGCTCTGAATCACATTATGTTTAACCGAAACGGCTTTTTCCCGCAGTTCCTTATCCGGGGATATAAACGTGCGCCCTACATATTTGCTTTTGACAATGCCAAGGCCAAACGGAATACCGGCGGCTCTGCCGTAACCAATGGCAGCGGGAATACCGGAATCAGGCACGCCAATAACTAGGTCAGCCTCAACCGAGGATTCCCGGCTCAGTATGTCGCCCATGCGAACCCGCGCCTCATACACGTCAATGCTGTCAATGACGCTATCAGGGCGCGCAAAATACACATACTCAAAAGCGCAGAGCGCCCTCGGCGTTTTCTCGCTGAACGTGAACGACAACACATGGTCATGATTGATAATAACCATTTCCCCAGGATCAATGTCGCGGACGAACTCGCCGCTCACCGCGTCAATCGCGCAGGACTCGCTTGCGAGTATCCAAGCGCCATCAAGCTTGCCCAGACACAGAGGCCGTATCCCGTTGGGGTCGCGTGCGCCTATCAGCGCGTCGCCGGTTAGCACAACCAGAGCATACGAACCTTTGATAGACTGAATCGTGTCAGTGAGGGACTTTTCCAGTCCCTTTTTATAGTTCTTCGTGATGAGGTTGATAATCACTTCGCTATCGCTGGAGGAACTGAAACCAATGCCCGCGTCCTCAAGCAGTTCCCGAATCACTGGGGCATTGGTAAGCGTCCCATTATGCACGACTGCTATGGGGCCGAGTTTGGAGCGGCTCACAAAGGGCTGAGCGTTTTCAATGCAGCTCGTGCCAGAGGTTGAGTAACGCACATGGCCAACTGCCGCTGGCCCGCGCAACTGGCTCAGAATGTCTGGACTGAACACCTCGCCAACCAGCCCCATGCCGCGCCGACACTCAATGGTAAAGTCCTTTGCTACAGCAATACCAGCGCTTTCCTGCCCCCGATGCTGTAGGGAAAAAAGCCCGTAATACACAAGGGGCGTGGCGTCTTTTTTCGGATCATCCATAAACACGCCAAATACACCACATTCTTCATGTAACTTGTCAGACTGATACATTGCTTCCCCTATTCTTTGAGCCGATTTAGAATCTCAATATACGCTTCTTTAACACTGCCCAAGTCTTGGCGGAAGCGGTCTTTATCCAGCTTTTCGCTGGTCTTCGCGTCCCAGAAACGGCAGGTGTCTGGAGAGATTTCGTCGGCAAGCAGCAGTTCGCCGCTTTCCGTTCTGCCAAATTCGAGCTTGAAGTCAATCAGGCGAACTCCTTTATTATAGAAGAAACTTGACAGCACTTCATTAACCTTGAACGAGATTGCCTTAATCGCTTCGAGTTCCTCAAAGGTTGAAGCCCCGATAGCCACAGCATGATAGTCGTTGATGAAGGGATCGCCCAAGCTGTCGTCCTTGTAGGACAGCTCGAAGACTGTGGTCTTGAGCGCCGTACCTTCGGCAAGGCCAAGACGCTTGGCCATGGAACCAGCGGCCAGGTTCCGCACAATCGCCTCAAGCGGCACGATCCGCAGCCTCTTGCAGACCATATCCCGCTCGGAAAGGCGGGCCACAAAGTGCGTGGGAACGCCGGAGGCCGCAAGCAGTTCAAAGAGTCTGGAGGCGATCTGGTTATTCATAAGGCCCTTGTCCTCAATCTGCCCTTTCTTCGCGCCATTAAAGGCGGTAGCGTCGTCCTTGTAATGGATGATGACAAACTCAGCATTATCAGTAGCAAAGACCTTTTTCGCCTTACCCTCGTAAAGCTCTTGCCTCTGGGTAAGCGTTGGCATATTCATAACGTTATCTCCCTGTTTTCCTGAGCGAAGTCTTTTTTCATAGTAACCCGAAAGGCAGCGAGCTTTTCCCTGAGCGTAAGGTACTTGAGCGCCAGTATTTCGCAGGCAAAGTAGGCGGCATTGGCCCCGTTATCAATACCCACAGTGGCGACCGGAATAGGCCGGGGCATCTGCACAATCGACAGAAGCGCGTCCAGCCCGCCAAGACCGCCGGAACTGACCGGCACGGCGATGACCGGAATGAGCGTAAGGCTGGCGATTACGCCGGGCAGATGGGCGGCAAGCCCCGCGCCTGCTATGATTACCTCAACGCCATCGCTTTCCAGCTTCACCAGCATATCGTGGAGCAGTTCCGGTACGCGGTGCGCGGACAAGATATGCGCCGAGAAGTCAACGCCGAACTCGCGCAGAACATCGGCAACTTTTTTCATAACAGCTCTGTCTGATTGGGAACCAAAGATAATAGCAGCTTTCATGTTGACAAGTCCTATACCACAAGCCGCTGTATAGTGCAAGCCATGCCCACGCCTCTGACACAACCGCCTCTGGCACCACCACCTCTGACACCACCGCCTCACACTCACGTCTCTGGCACCAACGTCTCTGACACCAACGTCTGGCACTCACGTCTCTGACACCGACGCCTCACACTCACGCCTCTGGCACCAACGTCTGGCACTCACGTCTCTGACACCGACGCCTCACACTCACGCCTCTGGCACCAACGTCTCTGACACCACCGCCTCACACTCACGCCTCTGGCACCAACGTCTGGCACGCACGTCTCTGGCACCGATGCCTGACACTCACGTCTCTGACACCATCGCCTCTGGCACCGATGCCTGACACTCACGCCTCTGGCACCAACGTCTCTGACACTCACGCCTCTGGCACCAACGTCTGGCACGCACGTCTCTGGCACTACCGCCTGACACCACCGTCTCTGACACCATCGTCTCTGGCACCACCGTCTCACACTCACGCCTCTGACACCACCGCCTGACACTCACGCCTCTGGCACCAACGTCTGGCACTCACGTCTCTGACACCATCGCCTCTGGCACCGATGCCTGACACTCACGCCTCTGGCACCACCGTCTCTGGCACTCTACTTGACGACGCTTCAATGCCAAAATATGTTTGATTCAGGAGACAAGAATGAGAACCTTTATGACAAAGAGTCGCTCAAGCGCCATGCTGGTCGCGGGATTCTTACTTTCCGCCTTCACTGCTCACGCGCTGGACGCCGACGGCTGGGACATTGACGCGCTGGATACCGCACGACAGGTAAACTATCTTACACGGGTTGAAAAAGACGTAATCTTGGAACTGAACAAGGTACGGACTAATCCGGCAAAGTACGCGGAACTGTACATCAAACCCCGTCTCGCATGGTTTAACGGAACCGGTGATGGTAACGGGTACAAAGCACCGGGGCAATCTGGCACGATAGTAACGGTGGAAGGGCCAGCTGCGGTACAGGAGTGCATTGCCGATCTGTCCACCAGGGAAAGTGCGCAAATTCTGGTGCTGAGAGAAGGGCTGTTCAAGGCGGCACGGGATCACACACGGGATACCGGAGCCAAGGGGATTGTCGGCCACACAGGAAGCGACAGCAGTACGATAAGCGGGCGCATGAACCGGTATGGCCAATGGGGTGGCACCATGGGAGAGAACATTTCTTATGGGGCGAGTGATGGCCGCGAGATTGTTATCCAGCTTCTGATCGACGATAACGTGCCTAATCGGGGACATCGTACTAACAACATGGATAAGAGCTTTGGCTGTATGGGTGTTTCAATAGGCTCCCACACAAGGTATGAAACTATGTGTGTCATAGATTTCGCCGGTCAGTATATCAGCACGAACAACACGGCTGAACAACAGGAAGAGGAAAAACGGGTTACCGCCCGCTTTGAGGTACGAAACGATCCTGACGCGAAGAACTGGGATATTGGTAAACTGGACACGGCAAAGGACATGAGCTGGCTCACCGGCATTGAGAAAGACCTAATGCTGGAACTCAACAAGTTCAGAAGCGATCCTCAGAAGTACGCCCGTCTGTATCTGAACCCGAATCACGCGGCGTACCGTGCGCTTCTGTTGGCAAGCCCAGTGGCTTTGCTAAGCCTTGAGCGCGGGCTTTGTCTCGCGTCAACAGACAACAACGGAGGCCTGGGAGACCGGATCAAAAGATACGGAGTCTGGCGAAGCGGCAGTGTTTCATCCTCAGCGATTTCCGGCCCTTACCAGAATGGTAGGGAAATAGTTATGGATTTACTGGTCAGCTACAGTGAGCGCGTGCTTGATAGCGGAAATAAACACATAGGCTTTTCAGTGCGCTTTCATAATGAATACGGCCTGCGCTGTAACTTCATCTTTGCTGCCACGTACACGAGCAATCCATAGAAGAGTCGCTGAACTTGAATGCTAGAAGCGCTGCCTATATACCGGTAAACTTATCCCATGATACGAGAAAAAAGCCTTGTAGTGTATAAAAACCGCCCGGCGCTGGTAAACAGCGTTGGGGAAAAGATAAACATAGCTGTTCTTGGCGGGGAACAACTCAAAGTGCGGGAAAAAGATGTTGAACTTATCTATCCTGGCCCATGCGCCCTTACAGACATAGAAGGCTGGGCTTTTGACAATGACGCGCCGGATACTGACGATGTTCGAGGCGCGTGGGAACTGCTGGAAGAGGGCGTAGTTTCGCTCAAAGAACTCGTGGAACTGGTGTATGGCAAATATACAGCCAGAACAAGCTGGGCAGCATACATGCTTCTCAGAGACGGACTCTACTTCAGCGGAGACATTGACGCGATACATAGCCGGAAACCCAATGAAGTCGTGGCTGATGAGCAAAAACGCGCTGAGAAACAGCGGGAAAGCATAGCGCGGGACCGCTTTTTACAGCGGCTCAGGGCTGGCGGCGCGGGGCGACTCCCTGAAGATGACACGCCCGATTCACGGCGTTTCTTTCAGGAAATTGAGGCGCTCGCGTATAAGCGTACTGACAAAAACCGTGCGCTCAAAGACTTGGGTAAACAGGAAACGCCAATAGAAGCTCACCGCTTGCTCTTGTCTACCGGATTCTGGTCGCCCTTTGTGAACCCGTATCCCACGCGCTTTGGCCTTTCGCTCGTATCTGCTAAAGCGCCACTTACGCCGCCGCCTGATGAGGATCGCGTTGACCTTACCCATTTGGTGTCCCTTGCCATTGACAATACATGGAGCGATGACCCGGACGACGCGGTGTCTATTGAAGGGAACACGCTCTATGTCCATGTCGCAGACCCGGCTGCCTCGCTTGTGAGCGGGTGCGCGGCTGATATTGAGGCGCGGGATCGGGGCGCGACCCTCTACCTGCCCGAAGGCGTGTCCCGCATGATTACCCCTGACGCGCTGGCGTATTTTGCTCTGGGGCTTCAAAGCCCTTCACCGGCGCTTTCATTTAAGCTGACGCTTGACGACGCTGGTTCTATCACGGAAACCGAGATTATTCGTTCCTTTATCAAAGTGAGCCGCCTGACCTATGCGGAGGCCGACGCCATGCAGGGTGAAAGCGCGGGCTTTGGCCCGGATATTACGCGACTTTTTGCCATTGCAGACCGTAATCTGGAACACCGCCTCAACGCCGGCGCAATCGTCATTGAGTTCCCGGAAACGCATATCACACTTAGTGGCGAAAAGCTTGCCATCACCCCAATAGCGAGCTACCGTTCCGCCGGCATGGTGCGTGAGTGTATGCTCCTGGCCGGAGAAGGCGCGGCTGAGTGGGCCTTGCGCCGCCGGCTTCCATTTCCCTACGTTATTCAGGAAGTAGGCGACCTGCCTGACGAGCTGTTGCCCGGCCTGGCCGGAGCTTACCAGATACGCCGCTGTATGCGCCCCCGAAGCCTGTCCGCAAAACCCGGGGCGCATAGCGGTTTGGGTCTCGACGCCTACACGCAAGTTACCAGCCCGCTGCGGCGCTACACCGACCTGCTGGCGCATCAGCAGATTCGCGCCTTCCTGCGTAACGAATCGCCTTTAAGTGAAGACGAGGTCTTGCTTCACCTTGCCGCTGGTGAAACCGCAGCCAACGCGACTACACAGGCCGAGCGTATGTCCCGTAACCACTGGACCGCCGTGTACCTGTCTGACAAAAACGGTTCCTGCTGGGACGCTGTTGCGCTTGAGCAGCGAGGATCGCGGATGCTGTGTATAATCCCTGACCTGGGGCTTGAAACTCAAGTCGCGTTTAAACAGAACGTGAAACCCAATGAGCTGGTATCCCTTACTCTCGCTCAGGTACAAATTCCCGAACTGGACATAAGCTTTGTCGCTCAGACACTATAACCAAGCCCGCGTACTCAGCAATCACTGCTGAGTTGTCAAGGTGCTTATGGCTTGGTAAGCTGGCGCAATGATGACGGATAAATTGCGTATTCTTATTCCCAAGGGACGAATCTTTGACAAGGTGTCTCAGCTTTTTGCCGATGCTGGGTTCCCTATAGCCCTGCCGGATCGGACGTACCGGCCTGTGTTTGCCGCGCCTTGGCTTGACGCGAAGATCATGAAGCCGCAGAACGTTGGGGAACTGCTGGAACTGGGAAGCCATGACGCGGGTTTTACCGGCCTTGACTGGCTGAAGGAAAGCGGGGCTAGGGTCGAGGAGCTTATGGACCTGGGTTTTGACAAGGTGCGTATTGTGGCTGCGGTTCCGAACACCATGGACGAAGCAGCGCTCAAGGCAAAAACGCTTTCTGTTGCCACTGAGTATGTAAACCTTGCGGGAATGTGGCTCAAGGAAGCTGGCTATCGCTATCGCCTGCTCAGAACCTATGGCGCGACTGAGGTGTTCCCGCCAGATGACGCGGATATGATCATTGACAACACCTCGTCAGGTCAAACTATGCGGGATAATGGCCTTTCAATTATCGCAACACTCCTTGAATCCTCAACCCGTTTCGTGGCGTCGGCGGCGGCTCTCGCGGATCCGGCTAAACGGCGCCGCATTGAGGAGCTGGCCATGCTTTTTAAGGCCGTGCTGGATGGTAGGGAACGAGTGATGCTGGAGATGAACGTAGCTAAACCGCTTTTTCCGGCGCTGGTTTCCGGTCTACCAGCCATGCGAAGTCCCACTGTGTCGCCGCTTTACAGTGATGGAAACACGGCTCCCGAAGGCTATGCCATCAAGATCGCGGTAAGAAAGAACGAGGTTCCTGATATGATCCCCCGCCTCAAGAGCTTAGGCGCGACCGATATTGTAGAATACGCCTTGCGGAAAGTTGTGTTTTGACAAGGCGTTTGCGCATCAGGAGGATGAAACATGGAGAAGAGAATCGCTGAAATCACGCGGAAGACAATGGAGACCAACATTAGCGTCAAGCTGAACCTTGACGGAAGTGGGGCAGCCAAGCTGGACTATCCGATAGGGTTCATGGCGCACATGCTCAATGCTTTTACGCGCCATGGCTTATTTGACATGGAGCTCCAGGCGACCGGAGACCTTGAGGTTGACCAGCATCATCTGGTGGAAGACACCGGCATCACCCTCGGCCAAAGCTTTGCCCGTGCGCTTGGCGAAAAGCGAGGCATACACCGGCAAGGGAGCTGCCTGTTTCCTATGGACGAGGCGCTGGCTCGCGCTGTAATAGATATATCCGGGCGCTCCTTCTTCGTGTTTGAGGGAAGGCTTTCGGGAATACCTCTGGTGTCTGGCACTGCCTCATTCCAGACAGATACTATAGAAGATTTCTGGCAGGCTTTTACGAGCGCGGCAGGCATCTCGCTCCATCTGGATATACTTCGCGGTCGCAGCGATCACCACAAGATTGAGGCGATGTTCAAAGCCGTGTCGCTGGCCATGCGCGACGCCGTAGCCATTGAACGCCGCGCCTCTGACACCATACCCTCCACCAAAGGAACCCTGATTTAACAAAACACTTTCACTCGTCCGAGTGGGTCACTCACACTCGTCCGAGTGGGTCACTCACACTCGTCCGAGTGGGTCACTCACACTCGTCCGAGTGGGTCACTCACACTCGTCCGAGTGGGTCACTCACAC
>JAISAE010000006.1 GCA_031266875.1 Treponema sp. | reverse complement strand
GCTCGACGCCCCCGCTCCCGCGCCAGAAGAGCCAGACGCATTATCCGACATCGGCGAGCTTTCGCTCGACGCTCCCGCTTCCGCGCCCGAAGAGCCAGACGCATTATCCGACATCGGCGAGCTTTCGCTCGACGCCCCCGCTTCCGCGCCCGCAGAGCCAGACGCATTACCCGACCTTGAGGAGCTTTCGCTCGACGCCCCCGCTTCCGCGCCCGCAGAGCCAGACGCATTATCCGACATCGGCGAGCTTTCGCTCGACACCCCCGCTCCCGCGTCCGATGAGCCAGACGCATTACCCGACCTTGAGGAGCTTTCGCTAGACGTCGCCCCTTCTGCGCCCGAAGAGCCAGACGCATTATCCGACATCGGCGAGCTTTCGCTCGACACCCCCGCTTCCGCGCCCGAAGAACCAGACGCATTACCCGACCTTGGTGAGCTTTCGCTCGACGCCCCCGCTCCCGCGTCCGATGAGCCAGACGCATTATCCGACCTTGGCGAGCTTGCGCTCGACGCCCCCGCTTCAGCGCCAGAAGAGCCGGCGGCTTCCGACGTAGACCCATTCTTGGATGAAGAGATTGCCGATGACGCGATGCCGGAGTCGTTGATTAATATGTCCGCGTTTGCCTCGTCTGATTTGCAAAGCATACCAGACCCTGTACCACAAGAGCCTGCCGCGACACGTACTGGTGGGGCCGATGAAAACGCGCTTACCAGTCTCCAATTCAATGAAAGCGATTTTATAGAAGAAAATAACAGGGATCAGGTCAATATAGAACAAGATGAGCTTATCGATCTGGATAGCCTGAATCTCTCCAATGATGTTGAGGAAATCCTCTTAAGCGAGCAAGACCTAGCCAACATGCAAAAAACCCTGTCTTCCTATCCGCTTAACCTGCGTATCCTCTGTGAGGAGCTCATTGCTGAACAGGAGGTTAATTTTGTACTCATGCCCAAGCTGGTTAAGGCGCTGGTTGGCGGCGCACCGGCCAGAGAAACTGCCTCGCTTGTGGGCAAGCTTGCGGGACGAGTCATTCGCATCCCCGCGGGCTTTGAGAAAAAAAGCGACGAGGAACGGGAAGCGGAACAGGGGAGCTTCACCTATATCTTTATTTACAAGTTCCTGCCTGTCTTCCAGCGTTTCATCATGCTCGCGCTTGTGGCCGCGTCTGTCTTCTATCTGGGACGCCAGTTTATTTACATTCCTCTACAGGCTGAGTCAATCTACCGGCTTGGCTATGAACGCATCGGCGCGGGTGATTACGAGCGGGCAAACGACCGGTTCAGAGAAGCCTTTGCCCTCCATCGAGATAAAAACTGGTTCTATCGTTACGCGGAAGCGTTCCGGGATAACCAGCAATACGCACAGGCGGAAGAAAAATACGATGGGCTGTTATTGAATTACCCACGGGATAAAAAAGCCGTTCTTGATTACGCGAACATGGAAACTAACTACCTTTTTGACTACCAGAAGGCCGATAGACTGATACGCGAAAACATCCTTGACTACGCGGTTAATGACCGGGAAGGTCTCCTTGCGCGAGGGGGTAACGCGCTTGAATGGGGAGGCATTGATCCGGAAAAGTATGAAACCGCACGGGAATCATTCGCCCGTTATATAGAATATTACGGTCACACCGATCCGCTTGACGAGCGAATGTTACAATACTTTATCCGTACCGATAACCTGGGCTATGTAATCCCCTTACAGCACTATTTTATGGAGACACCCAATACCACTATCTCCGCCGCGACCCTTTCAGAACTCGGCGGATACCTGCTGGACAAGAAGACAGAAGAAGTTTCCGGCGTTCCAAACGAGTATATCGACAATATTGATGGTATCCGCGACATACTGCTGCGGTCGGTCAGACTTGAGCCTACACAGCCTGAATCGCATTACCATCTTGCGAGGTATTATAATCACCTTCAAAGCACGCTTGAGGAACGGATTACGCTGGAAACCGCGCTCACAGCTTTTGACGCCACACCGCGGGAATCCGTGAAACTCATAAACATGCACATCGACGCTGAGCGGCGCTATGCCCACCTGCTTGCTGGCAGCCGTGAGTTCATACCCGCTGAACTTGAACTGCTCAAGGCCATTGATCTCTATGAAGACGCTGTTGACCGCAACCTTCTCAGCTCAGCGCCCCAGTATGGCCGGCTCTACGCGGACATGGGCGATCTAGCCTATTTTACCTATAAGGATGACAGCTATCTTGGTACCGCTTTGGAATACTACACGGAGGCGGAACAGAACGGCTGGACCACGCCAGAGTTGCAGTACCGCATGGGCGCGACTTATTACCAGAGCTTGCAGTGGGGTCCAGCTCTGGAACATTTTGTGAAGGCCGCCTCCGACATACCCTATAACCGGCGGATTCTCAACAGCTTAGGCGCCGCCGCGTTTATGCGGGGCGACTATTTCCTTGCCCAAGGGTATTACAAACGGCTTCTGGACCTCCTTGACACTGATCGCGCCCGCTTCCCCATGCTCCTCCCCAATGAGCGAGAGGATCATCAGGAACTGCTTGAGCGAATTATGGTAGCGCAGAACAATCTTGCGGTAACGCTGGAATCCCTCTCTGAAAGCACCGGCAACAGCCTCTACCGCGCTAACGCGCTGGGTCTTTATACTGAGTCAGCCCGCGTCTGGGATATGCTCAGCCGGAGTCCACAGGCCATGATCCGTTCACAGGTGGAAGATATCAGCGCCCCGGGTACTGATCAGGCGTCACTCAATTCCCGAAACTCGCTCTATCCTGTATCTGGATACCGCCCGAAGATATACACCCAGATTGACAAAGATATGCTGGAACCTTCATGGTGGGAAGATATTACCCCACGAAACACCCGTATCTCAGACCCGCTCTTCGCGGCAACCCGTTAAACAAGCGCCAAACAGCGCAGACTATTAAGAACATTAGCGAGTCTCCGGCAACTAGGAGCCAGTCTCTGGCAACTAGGAGCGAATCGCTGGTGTCTAGGAGCGAGTCATTCACTTCTAGGAGCGAATCGCTGGTGTCTAGGAGCGAATCATCGGCGTCTAGGAGCGAATCGCTGGTGTCTAGGAGCGAATCGCTGGCAACTAGGAGTGAGTCATCGGCATCTAGGAGCGAATCGCTGGCGTCTAGGAGCCAGTCATCGGCAACTAGGAGTGAATCGCTGGTGTCTAGGAGTGAGTCATTCATTTCTAGGAGCGAGTGGCTCACTTCTGGGAGCGAGTCATTGGCGACGAGGGAACATCCAGCGGGGGAATTATCGCGCTTCAGTTTTCTGCTGGGGCGCGATTGGTCCATTCAATGGCAAGCTGGCGAAGCTGCCGGGCTGAATCGCAGTGGAGGCGCAGTTTGATGTGTTCCTTATGGGTATCCACTGTTTTCGCGCTCAAGTTGAGTTTGACGGCAATTTCTCGTGTGCCAAGCCCCTTACCGATAAGGGAAAAAATCTGAAACTGACGGTCAGACAGCTCGTCCAGCGCGACACTTTTCGTAACCACAGCGCCACTCAATTTAAGCCTTGCCTGTTCCGCCTCACTGATATAGGTCTTGCCGGACAGAACCGTGTGTATGGCGTCCAGCACCTTATGTGCCGCCTCGTCCTTCATGATATAGCCGTTGGCGCCAACCCCTATAACCCGTTCAGCGTAAAAGCACTCATCGTGCATGGAAAGCACCAGCACCAGAAGCGCGGGCTTGTATACCTTCATATCCTTGATAAGCTCAAGCCCTTCTTCGTTACCCAGATTGAGGTCAACAATGGCCAGATCAGGGTCTTTCATGCGGAGTAACTCCATGGCTTCCGCGCCATTCATGGCCTCTCCGACAATGGTATACGCGGTCTGAGTCTTGATGAGTGAGGCCAGTCCCTTGCTGAAAAGCGGATGATCCTCAACAATCATCACAGCGGCTTTTTTCAACGAATTCATAGCTCTAGTGTAGGTTGTGATGGTATACTCGCCTATAGGGAATTTTCCCGAAGCGAGAAGATGCGAGTAGAACTTTTCCTCAATAACCTTGATGAGGCATACCAGATTTCCCTGTACCGTGCGGTACGTGATGAAGCCGAGGCCCTAGGTATTGAGCTTGTCTGTGTACAGCACGCCATGCCGGATCGCTATCAGCTGGATCGACTGGTTCACAAACGCGATCTTGAGCGTTTCTTTATGAGGGAACGAGTTGGGGCTGACGGGGTGTTGTTGCTCACGTCAGTCGTGATTCGGGATGATAATGAGTCGGCGAGTGTTGTGCGGATGGCTGGCCGTTCGTTTCCCCTAGTATCAATAGGGGCGCGGATGTTTGACTTTCCCTCCATAGTGGTCAACGGACGAGCTCCGATGCAGCGGCTGCTGGAACACCTCACACAGGCTCATGGGTATCGCAAACTCCTGTTCCTCTGCGGGCCGGAGCGTAATCAGGATAGCTGCGACCGTGAGACCGTGTTCCGCAGCTTTATTAACAACGAAATGAGCGGCGAGGTTATACACGGGGAGTTTAACGAAATCTCCGGCATGGCGCTGATGCGGGACTATATCGCCGCGCATCAGCATGAGCCGCTTGACGCCGTGATCGCGGCCTCTGACACCATCGCGCTTGGCGCACGCCGCGCACTGGACGCAGCCCGCGACCCGCGCTGGAAACACTGCGCCCTCACCGGCTTTGACGACATACCTCAAAGCCACCTCGAACTGCCCGCGCTTACCACCATACACCAGCCCTTTGACGCAATGGGCAAGATCGCGGTCAGACTCCTGCGTGATTCCATCATGGGTAAGGATACGCCGCTCCTTACCTCGGTGGAGGCGGAACTCTGTCTGCGAAACTCCTGCGGCTGTAAAGATATGGCATGGAAACAACGGGAGCGCGGGCGTTACTGGGAGCTTACCTGTAATATACAGGAACTGTCCCAGGAAACAGCATACAGTATCACCCATATCGCGGCACAGAATGCGCTATGGCAGGAACGTTGTCTTAGCTATGTGAGCATCTTTGGCCAGGACCTCACCTCTGTGAACACAATCCAGGAAATCATTCCGCGCCTGCAATTCTTTCTTACCAATCTTGGGGTTGAGGTTTTTTATCTTTTTATTAACAGGCGCCCATCGCTGAAACCACTTGGGTCCAGCGCGCTTGTTCTGAAGCGTGATAAGGACGGCGAGCTTGCTTACAAGAATCCCCCAAACATCAATCTGACCACGTTTTTCGCGGAACTTGACTCGTCAGTCTGCCTCTATCATCTTCGTTCTGGGAACGAGTATATCGGCCTTATTGTCTATGACATCCAGAACGCCCTGCACCCGCACATCTGTTCCGCCGCGATTTTTATTGCCAATACGATCAAGCGTCTACTCATTCTGGAAAAAGAACAGCGCTGGGCAAAACAGCTTGAGAAAGAAGTAGCGTTCCGTACCCGTGCCTTGAATGTGGAAGCCAAGCGCCGTGTCGCGGTCGAGGCTGAGGTACTGCGTATCAGCGAACTGGAACGGCTTCGTTTCAGCCTTGACCTCCACGACGACATCTGCCAGCGCCTTGCCGGTATCTCTATGTTTGCGCGAAGCCTTGCCTCCGGCCTCAGCGGGATAAGCCTCTTGCCTGAGCTTTCCGACATGATTGACGAAACCCTACAGCGCACCCGCCAGTACGCGCACGATTCGTTTCCGGTCGAGCTTGACACCTTTGGTTTGCGCGGCGCGCTTGAATCGCTCTGTAACACGATAAACCACGCCTGCCGCTGTGATTTCCACTGGTCAGCCTTTGCTGAAAAGTCCCCGCTTTCAACCCAGCAGAACATTAACGTATACCGTATCATACAGGAGGCGGTACAGAACGCGGTGAAACATTCCGGCGCGAACCGTATCAGCGTTGAGATTGAGATGAGCGCCCTGTTTTTCATTGCCCGTGTACGCGACAACGGCAAAGGCCACCCCGCCCTGAGCAGCGAAGACCCGATACTGGCCGGACACAAGCGCAGCGCAGGCTTAGGTCTGCGCTCCATGCGCTATCGCGCCCATCAACTGAACGCCGAGTATGTCTTTAATTCCACAGACCAGGGAACACTGGTAGAAACACGTGTCCCTCTACGGAATATACGGCGCTAGATTGCGCCAGCGCAGCCACGCTCCTGTTCAGGTTCTGAGTAACCCTAACCCTACTCAAGACGTGAGTAGGCCAGCAGCCCAAAGCTGTAGGTTGGGCAGCGTTCATCGTTTTGTTTGTAGCGGCTTCCCAGACCTACGTCTGTAGATTGACGCCTGTTATTCTATGGGATAGACTCAAAAACCTGAACGGCGGTAATGTTCCGCCGCCAAAGAGAAGGAGTATCCCATGCCAGACGCTAAAGAACAGGCTAAGAACGAAAAGCTCGCCATCATACGACACTCGGTGAGTCATATCATGGCGGAGGCGGTAACGCGGCTCTTTCCGGGCGCTAAAATCGCCATTGGGCCGGCCATTGAAAACGGGTTTTATTACGATTTCCAGTTCCCGCAGGAGCTTACCGCAGCTGAACTGCCCCTCATAGAGGACGAGATGCGGAAGATCATTGATGCGGGCAGGAACTTTGTCCGCGTAACCGTGAGCCGCGAAGAGGCAAAGAGTCGCTTTGCCACTGAGCCGTTCAAGCTCGAACTCATTGACGAACTGCCGGCGGATACTGAAATCTCGATTTACGAGCAGACCCACGACGCTCATGTGCTTTTCGCCGACCTCTGCCGGGGGCCGCACGTTGCCCATACCCGCGAAATCAACTCTGCCGCCTTCAAGCTCCAGAACATAGCTGGCGCGTACTGGCGCGGCGACGAGAGCCGCGTCATGCTCACCCGTATCTACGGAACCGCGTGGGAAACGCCCAAGGAACTCAAGGCTCACCTCGCCTTTCTCGAAGAGGTTGAGAAGCGCGACCACCGCCGTATTGGTAAGGAGATGGACCTCTACTCAATTCACGAGGAAGCCGGCGCTGGCCTTATCTACTGGCACCCCAACGGTGGACGTATACGTGTTGCCATTGAAGACTTCTGGCGTAAGGAACACTACCGCAATGGCTATGAAATCCTGTATACACCGCACATTGGCAAAAGCTGGCTTTGGGAAACATCAGGACACCTCGGCTTCTACAAGAGCAATATGTATTCGCCTATGCAGATCGACAAGCAGGATTACATCATCAAGCCGATGAACTGCCCGTTTCATATCCTGATTTACAAGAACAGCGGGCGGAGTTACCGCGAACTGCCCCTGCGCTGGGCTGAACTCGGCACGGTTTACCGGTACGAGCGGAGCGGCGTGCTTCATGGGCTTATGCGGGTGCGCGGTTTCACTCAGGACGACGCCCACATCATCTGTACACCGGAGCAGATGGAGAGCGAAATCCGCGAGGTACTGCGTTTCAGCCTCTGGATATGGAAGATTTTTGGCTTCAAGGAGATCAAGGCGTATCTCGCCACTCGCCCCAAAGACTCAGTCGGCGAGCAGAGCCGCTGGGACGCGGCGCTGGAGTCTCTTCGCAAGGCAGTTGACGCTGAGAGCGTTGCCTACGAGATTGACGAGGGCGGCGGCGCGTTCTATGGCCCCAAGATCGACCTCAAGATCAAGGACGCGCTCGGCCGTGAGTGGCAAATGAGTACAATCCAGTTTGATTTCAACGAGCCGGAACGTTTTGACATGACCTTTGTTGACGCTGACGGTAAGCACAAGCGCCCCTACATGATCCATCGCGCACTACTTGGTTCCCTTGAGCGTTTCTTTGGTGTACTTATCGAACACTTTGGTGGCGCGTTCCCGGTGTGGATAGCGCCGGAGCAGGTCGCCGTGATCCCAGTCGCCGATGCCTTCAACGACTACGCCCGAACCGTTGCCGCTGAACTCAAAGCCCGCGACATCCGCGTCAGCTTGGAACTGAACGATAAGCGCATGAATGCCAAGATACGCGACTGCCAGACCCGCAAGACGCCATACATGCTGGTGCTTGGTCAGCGCGAGCAGGACCACGGCGCAGTCTCTGTCCGCACCCGCGACGGCACGCAGATAGCGCCGATGAATGTCCCTGACTTTGCCGCCTACATTGAGAACAAGATTGCAACGCGGGCGATTGACCTGTAACTGCGGCCTTCGATCACTTCTTGACTGTGGCGCCCGGACCGCCGCCCTGTGCGGAGTGTCCGCGCCGCGCTGTCAGGAGTGAGCTAACAGTATAGATAAGAGATATAAGATAAGAGGTATATGGAGCGGCAAGGTATGCGGGATTCGTTTATTAAAGATATGGAGTTAAGCATGGGTTTACTGACTGACTACGGATATTCCGGCGCGTCTGTGCCGGGCGTAGGCGCCATCACTGACGGCGTCATTCCAGCTCGAATCACGGAGATGCGGCGGGACTTGTACAAAGCGATCTGCCAGTACGGGGAAGTGCCTGCGGTTATCACCGGCACATTCCAGTATGAAGTGGAATGTCGGCATGACTACCCTGCGGTAGGGGACTTTGTTCTGCTCAAATACAACGCGAATGGGCCTTCGGGCATAACCAAAGTGCTGCCCCGCATCTCACAATTTTCTCGCGCTGACTTTTCAGGGCATGAGGAAGCCTATGTCAAAAACGTCGTGGAACAGGTTGTTGCTACGAATTTTGACTATGTGTTCATACTCTGTTCGCTGAATTTCAATTTTAACCCAAACCGTATCGCCCGCTACCTCACAGCCTCGCGGCGGAGTGGCGGGGCGCCTGTGGTGCTGCTCACTAAGGCAGACCTCTGCGTTGATCTTGAGCGCGTGTCCCGTGTTGATACAATACGCCGCGTGGCCCCGGACACTCCGGTGCTGCCGGTGAGCTGCGTTACCGGCTTGGGACTGGACGCGCTCGCAACCTACCTGTCGCCGGCCAAGACTGCCGTGCTGCTCGGTTCGTCAGGCGTGGGTAAGTCAAGCCTTCTCAACACCCTTGCCGGGAAGAACATCATGGAGGTAAAGGCAATCCGTGAGGAGGACAGCAAGGGACGCCACACCACGACCCACCGGCAGATGGTGAGGCTGCCGGGCGGCGCACTCATTATTGACACGCCCGGTATGCGGGAACTGGGGCTTTGGGACGCGGACGAAGGGGTCAACGCGCTTTTCAGCAACATTGAGGAGCTGGCCTTACAATGCCGTTTCTCAGACTGCTTGCACGGAAGCGAGCCGGGCTGTGCGGTGAAAGCCGCGCTTGACAACGGTTCCCTATCGGAAGCGCAATGGAAGCATTATCTTACATTCAAGAAGGAAAGCGCCTTTGTAGAAAGCAAGTCGGCGTCTCTGCAACACAAGAAAGAGTGGCAAAAGCACATCGCCCGCTTTAATCGTAAAAAACACGCCGGGCGGCAAGTGGATTAAGTGTGTAAATGAGTATAGCTCAGTAACGCGACAGGTTATAGAGCAGTAACGAGGCTCGTTATAGAGCAGTAACGCGACAGGTTATAGAGCAGTAACGAGGTTCGTTATAGCTCAGTAACGCGACACGTTATAGAGCAGTAACGTGACACGTTATAGGCCAGTAACGAGGCTCGTTATAGAGCAGTAACGCGACACGTTATAGGCCAGTAACGAGGCTCGTTATAGAGCAGTAACGTGATGCGCTAACTAAGGGAAAAAGGCAGGATATAATGGCGATTAACTGTGGCATAGTGGGGCTTCCCAATGTAGGTAAGTCAACGATCTTTTCGGCGTTGAGTAACGCGCCGGCGGAAGCGGCGAATTACCCCTTCTGTACGATTAACCCAAACGTGGGCATTGTCAGCGTGCCAGACGTGCGTCTGGTGAAGCTGGCTGAAATCTTCAAACCACAACGGGTTGTTCCCGCGACTGTGGAGTTTGTCGATATTGCGGGGCTGGTGAAGGGCGCGTCAAAAGGCGAAGGGCTGGGCAATCAGTTTCTGTCACATATTCGGGAAGTAGGGGTCATTGCTCACGTGGTGCGCTGTTTTGATGATCCAGACATTGTTCATGTCAATAACAAGGTTGACCCTGACTCGGACATGGAAACCATCGCCATAGAGCTGGCGCTGGCTGACCTCGATACGCTGACGAAACGGCGGGAGCGGGCTGTGCGCACGCTCAAGGGGCAGGCGAAGGCAGATCAGAAGAATACCGCGCTGGCACTGACCGCGCTGGACAAGATCGAGCCGGCGCTGGAAAACGGACTACCCGCACGCTCAATTACCCTGAACGATGACGAAAAGGCTGCGGTATACGATTGCCATTTCATCACGATGAAACCACAGTTGTATGTGTGCAATGTTGATGAGGCAGGTATGCGCTCGTATCTCAAGGGGGCGCTTGCTGGCACGCATATAGAAAAGGCGCTGATGAGGGCAAAGAGCGAAGGCGCGGAAGCAGTAGTGATCTGCGGCAAATATGAGGCTGAACTTGTCAGTATTGAAGACGCGGCGGATAAGTTGGCGTTTATCGAGGAGCTTGGCTTGAAGGAATCAGGTCTTTCCGCGCTCATTCACGCGGCGTACCAGCTTTTGGGGCTGTCAACGTTCTTCACTGCGGGCGCGGATGAGTGCCGTGCATGGACGATCCACGCGGGAGACACTGCGCCTAGGGCCGCTGGTGTCATACATACGGATTTTGAAAAGGGCTTTATCAAGGCTGAAGTCTATTCCTACGAAGACTTGTTACAGTATGGCAGTGAGGCGAAGATCAAAGAGGCTGGTAAGTACCGGATCGAGGGCAAGGAATATATGGTACGTGACAGCGATGTGATGTTCTTCAAATTTAATGTCTGAACCAAAGCGGCGCGGCGCTGCTCTGTGCGTGTGAGCTTGTTGAGTATCGACAGTCCCCTTTACGCACCGCCGCTTATCCTGCATACTACAACCATGAATAACGATGAATTCACTAGTTTAGTGGTAGACCGGTTTTTGAAGTATGTCCGGTATTGGACGACAAGCGCCCCGCATAGGGACGAAACGCCGTCAACAGCCGGTCAATGGGACCTTGCTAAGGCTCTTGCCGAAGAGTTGCGGGGCTTGGGTGTCAGCGATGTTGAACTAACCGGCCATTGTTATGTGATTGCCCGTATTCCGGCCACGGCGGGACAAGAGGCGCGTCCGTGCGTTGGTTTTATGGCGCATCTTGATACAGCAGGCGACGTGTCGGGCAAAGATGTGAAACCTCAGCTCGTTAACGCATATAACGGTAAGCGGATAGCCTTTGCGGATGGTGTGGCGCTTGATCCGGCGCTTGATCCTGATCTGGCAGCCCACGAAGGCATGGCGATCATTCATACTGATGGAACCACGCTGTTGGGCGCGGATGACAAGGCCGGCATTGCCGAGATCATGGGAGCAGCGGAGTACCTGCTCCGTCATCCTGAAATCACGCATGGGCCAATTGAGTTATTCTTTACTCCTGATGAGGAAGTCGGCGCGGGGCTTGTTGGTTTCCCAGTGGAGCGGGTGAAATCAGTTGCCTGTTACACCTTAGACGGCGGTCCCTTGGGAGGGATTGATTCTGAGTGTTTCAATGCGTATGAGGCGAATATCGAGTTTGTTGGTAAGGCCATACACTTGGGTACGGCGCGTGGGCGTATGCTTAACCCCACGGTTATGGCCGCAACCTTTGCGCTCATGCTGCCCCGCGTGGAAAGCCCGGAAGCCACTGATGGGTATTATGGTTATTACTGCCCTATGAACATCAACGCCAACATGGAAACTGCCTCGCTTCAGGTGTATATCCGCGACTTTGACCGCGCCGGGGCTGAACGGCGGGTTGCGGCGCTGGAAACGTTCGCCAAAGCCGTGGAAGCCCAGTTCCCCGGCAGCACGGTTACGGTGAGCATTACGCCTCAGTATTTTAATATGAAGGAAAAACTTGACGAAAAGCCGGAAACCCTGAACATACTCAAGGAGGCGCTCGCCAACCTGAACATACCGTGCATACATCACCCAATTCGGGGCGGAACCGATGGCTCTCAGCTCACTCAGCTTGGCATACCCACACCAAACATCTTCACCGGCGGGCGTAATGCGCACAGCCGCCTTGAATGGGCGTCGGTTTCTGACATGACAGCGGCCTGTAAAGTGGTCGTCGAGCTTGTCAAACTTTGGGGGAAACAATGAAACGAATAGTTCAATTACTCGCTATGTACAGCATCGTGGCCTTTGTTTTAGCTAGCTGTTCAGATAAAGACCCAACCGCGAAAAAACTTGATGAGCTCAAGGGAACTGCTTCACAAGCGGCAAAAGATATACAGCAGGAGGCCTCAGACGCGGCGAGAAACCTAAAACAGGGCGCGTCTGACGTACTGGAAGACGCGAGTAAGGCCGCTGAAGAGCTGCTGAAAAACATTAAGAAGTAAGGATCGCTCTATGGAAGAGTTAAGTTCTGCTTTTCAGGATATTATCAAGAAGGTTGTAGCCTTATCAAAGTCATCTACGGTGATAGATGAATACAATGTCTATCAAGAGGGACAGGAAGAGACGATTCCCTATATTGACCATATCATTGATTCGCTTATCCTCCCGGGCTCCGGCATTATGGGGATGGAACATCTTTCCGCTCTGCTCGACAAGGCGAGGGAAGGCAAGTCTTGCCTCCTCCTGCTTGAGCATTATAGTAACCTCGACTTGCCGTTGTTTTCGTACCTTCTGCGGAAGGATTCCGAGCGCGGCAAGGAAGTGGCTGCCGCGCTTGTAGCCATCGCAGGCGTCAAGCTCAACGAATCCAGCCCCACTGTGGCCGCCTTCACCGGCGCGTACACCCGGCTCGTGATTTATCCAAGCCGCTCTTTGCAGAGCCTGGACAGCGAAAAAGACCGCGACGAGCTTGCCCGCATAAACGCCATTAACCACGCAGCCATGAAAGCTCTGATTGATATTAAAAAAAAGGGTAAACTCGTGCTGGTTTTCCCCGCAGGAACGCGCTACCGCCCTTGGGACCCCAGAACTAAACGAGGGGTGCGCGAGATTGATTCCTATATCAAGTCCTTTGACTATATGTGTCTAGTCGCCATCAACGGCGAATTGTTACATGTGCGGCGCGGAGACGCAGGATCGGACGAAGACATGATGGATGACTATGTGAGTAAAGGACAGGTTCGTTTCACCGCAGGACCAGTGCTTTCCTGCCTTGAGTTCAGAAATGCCGCCCACATGAGAGAAGATATTGAGGACAAGAAACAAGCGGTAGTAGACGCGATTATGACGCGGTTGGAAATCATGCACCAAAAAGCACAGTATCAGCTATAAGCGTAAGGGAGCCATGCCGGAAGCCTGACGCTTTCAACATTCGCTCCCTGTAGAGCTACTTCCAAACACTGCGAGCGTTGGGATTCTCGCCCCTAATACCAACATGAGCGCCGCCGGCTACTTCAGCTTTGGCTTCGGCGTGAGCAATAAGCCACTTGTTCGCGGCGCTAAGAAGCTGGTCTTCACCATTCTTTGCCGTAATAGCAGGCTTTGCCATGTTCGTACCTCTGGGTAACACGATAATCACCTGAAAGCCGGTTTCATCAGCAGACGAAGGCGCGTAATGCAGGGTAGAAGCGTAAAGCTCCACCGCCATGCCCGCCGACAGGAAGAATGCCCGGGTCCGGGCCGCGTCAATGCTCCAGTCCACGGTGTTTATGTCAGACTGTTTGGCGAGGAGCAGGATCACGTCATCATACGTGATGTTGATTTCTGAGTCGCGGTGGTACTCAAACGCATTGAGCTTGGTACTATGCCCGTTACAGTAGCCGATCTGAATCGGCATACCGCCATAGTAGTTGTTTTGCAACGCGCCGTATACAGACAGACCCTCAAGCTGAGGATTGCTCGGCACATAGATCACCTTGTCCAGAGGGCGCGGCGTCTTTTTTTTGAGGGTTTGGAGCAATTCGGTAAAATCATAGCCCTCCACGATCTGTCCATACTCACGAAACGAAGCGTCTTTCACAGATTCAAGTTTCATCGGTATCTCTCCTTAATAGAGTTAGTATTAAGAAGGATTGTACCAAATCTGTATAGAAACAGGGAAGCCTAAAAACGATACAAAGTAGCATGAAGCGCGTACCCGCTCGGTCTCTGACACCACCTGCCCGCTACGGCGAGCAGGGTGTTCGTATGGAGACGCTGTTTCCGGTTTCAAAGGACATATTCCCGCAAGGCGCGGTAGTCCGTGAAGACAAAGTCAGCGTTATTGGCGTTCTGTTTCGGTTTAAACCAGGGATTGATCAGCGCGGCCTTCATGCCGGCCTTTTTCGCGCCCCTAACATCGTAGCGTACACTGTTTCCCACATAGAGCAGGCGGCTTGCCGGAACGCCAAGCTGTCTTTCCAGTTCGAGAAAGGGCTGAGGACTTGGTTTGAGATGGCCGATTTCCTCAGAACACAGCGCAGCGTCCCATATCCCCTCAAGTTTGAGGTTCCGCAGTTTGTTTGGTAATGGAAAATCTGAGAGTATGCCCAGTTTCAAACCAGCGTCACGGAAGGCGTTCAGGGTTTCGCGGGCAAAAGGGTAGAGCGCGATATGTTGAAACAAGGGTTCCCAGCCACGGTAGAAGAGACGCTCAGTTTTTTCTTTAACAGAACGCTGGTTTTGCTTGAGGATATTCGCCATAAGCTCTGCCTGTAGCTCGTAAAAGTCTTTGTGGAACGGGTGGTTCTCCGCGTGCAGAACTTTTCGCGCACTGTTGAACGCGAAGAACAGCCGCCACTCCAGCAAGGCAAGCGGGATGACGCGGTAGTAAAACTGGTAGTTTGGGTAGAGTGTTCCGTCAAGATCAAAGGCGACGCCATCAAATTTCACGCCGCCTTCCTTACGCATACCTCGCCTGCACCACGCCCGCGCAACGCCCGATGGCTTCAAGCGTTGCGTCAGACGAGCCGATGCGTATAGCTGTTCTGACAATCCGTTCCCCGCCTGCAAGCGGCACATGGATAAAGACAACGCAGGCATCGTGAGCTTCGCTCACGCTATTCGCAGCGTCGATGCGGCGCTGTTGAAACAGATCGCGCAGGGGATAGAGCGCCTCATCGGTTTCTGAGGCTTGTTCGTCTAGTGTGATGTGCAGTTCCTGATATTCTTTATTTTGCATACTCCATTCTCTTTGCGTTGTTCGGGTTTGAGCCAGTACCTTGAGGTTTTCCATGTCCAGTATGGCTTCCACGATGACGCTGGGGCGTTCCCGTTTCTTGGTAAGGTCAAGTTTGCCCCGAATAGCGACAACCTTCTCAAGCTCAAGCTTGTTTCTGTATTTTTCCCATGTATCCGAGAAAAGCACAAGGTCGATTTCGCCGTTGTAATCAGCAATGGAACTAAAGCCCATCGCTCCCTTGCTGCTCTGGTACGGTTTTAATGATTTGATGATACCAACCAGTGTGTAAGTACCGCTCTTCGCCTTTTCTATATGGCCAAGGTCAAGGTTGTTATTCTGTTCCCATACCTGCTTATACTCATCCATGGGGTGGCCAGAGAAGTAGAAGCCCAAAAGTTCCTTTTCCATATTGAGCTTTTCCATATAAGTCCAGTCCGGCGCATCCTGAAAGGTGAAGCTCTGGTAGGTTTCCACGTCGTTATACCCGAAGAGGCTCTCCTGACCGAACTTTTTCTCGTCTTTCTTGATCTGGGCAAAATCAATCGCGTGTTCCAGATTCATGGCTAACGTTGCGCGGTTTTTACCAAAGCAGTCAAAGGCGCCGGTTTGAATGAGCAGTTCTATCATTTTCTTGCCAACGACCCGCTTGTCTTCTCCCATACCTTTGATCTTCACGCGCTCAAGAAAGTCCATCATGTTCTTGTACGGACCGTTTTCGCGCTTGCGGATGATCTCTTCGACCGGGCCTTCGCCCAGTCCCTTAATGCCCAGAAAGCCATACACCACACGACCGTCAACAACAGTGAAATACTTCTCAGAACGGTTAATGTCCGGCGGATCAATCGCAACCCCTATCTTCCGCGCTTCTTCGATGTATGCCGGCAGGGAGTCAGCGCCGGAAATCTCGTTGGTAAGGTTGGCGGCCATGAATTCAGCCGGAAAGTTGGCTTTGAGAAAGGCAGTCTGATAGGCCACCACAGAATAGGCAGAGGCGTGGCTTTTGTTAAAGCCGTAACCAGCAAAGGGGATCAGTATCTCAAAGATGCGGTCAGCGTCTTCCCCGTTAAAGCCCTTTGCTTCCGCGCTCTCGATAAACCTCGCCTTCTCTTTAACCATAACCTCGACTTTCTTTTTACCCATAGCTTTGCGCAGTATGTCGGCCTGACCAAGCGAGTAACCCGCGATGCGCTGGGCAACCTGCATGACCTGTTCCTGATACACAATAACGCCATAGGTTTCTTTCAGCACGCTTTCAAGGCAGGGGTCAGGGTACTCAATGGGCTTGCGCCCTTGTTTGCAGTCGATGTACTGGGGGATATAGTCCATAGGCCCGGGGCGATAGAGGGCGTTTAAGGCAATGAGATCAGTGATAGACCCAGGTTGGGCGTCTTTTAGAATCTTCTGCATACCCTCAGATTCAAACTGGAACACACCGGCGCTCCTGCCCTCGCAAAGCATCTTGAATGTCGCCTTGTCCTGTTCATCAATTGTTTCAATGGTGAAGTGAGCGTATTCACCGCCACGTTTTCTGATGAGGTTGACAGCGTTTTTGATAACATCAAGGGTTTTCAGCCCCAGAAAGTCCATCTTTACCAGTCCCTGATTCTCGATAAGGTCCATGGTGTACTGGCTGGCAACGCCTTTTGTCTTGGGGTCGTAGTACAGCGGCACATAGTCGGTAAGCGCGGTTTTGCCAATCACAACACCAGCGGCATGTAAACTGCTGTTGCGGTTCTTGCCTTCGAGCTTACGGGCAATCTCAAAGAGCTTTGGATACCTCTGTTCTATATCCTTGAGCTTTGCTTCTTTGAGTGCGCCATCCGCGATAAACTTTGCTTCCTCTGCAAAGGCTTTTTTAAGAGTCATCTTGGGGTCTTTGGGGATGAGTTCAACGATCTGGTTGGATTCGGCAAGGGGTATGCCCAAAGCCCGCGCTACATCTTTGATAACCGCCCTTGCTTTCAGCGTTCCAAACGTGATGATCTGCCCCACACGGTCGGAGCCATACTTCTTGGTAACGTACTGGATGACTTCCTCACGCCGCTCATTGCAAAAGTCAACGTCAAAGTCCGGCATGGAGATACGTTCCGGGTTAAGGAATCGCTCAAAGAGCAGGTTGTACTTGAGCGGGTCAATATCAGTGATACGAAGCGCGTAAGCCACGATGGAACTCGCGCCGGACCCGCGTCCCGGGCCTACGGGTATGTCATGCTCTTTTGCCCAGTTAATAAAATCCTGCACTATGAGGAAATAGCCGGTAAAGCCCATTTCGATGATAACGCCCAGTTCGTATTCAGCTCGCTCGCGTATCTCTTCAATACGTCCTGGGTAGCGTTTCTCAAGCCCCGCATACGTGATATGGCGCAGGTATTCGTCAGTGTTTTCAAAGCCTTCGGGAATGGCGAAGTCCGGCAAAAGCGGGCCGGGCGATGGAATCTCAGCATTGCACATTTCAGCGATACGCACGGTATTGCTGATCGCCTCTGGATATTCGGGAAACAGCGCCGCCATTTCATCACCGGTCTTGAAGTAGAACTCCGTGCCTTCAAAACGGAACTTCCGCTTAGGGTCATTCACGGTCTTCTTTGATGAGATACACAGCAGTATGTCCTGAGCCTCGGCGTCCTCTTTTTCAACATAGTGAATATCATTCGTGGCCACCAGCGGTATGCCCAGGCGTTTTCCCATATCCGCGATAAGGGGATTCAGCTTTTGCTGAGCCGCAATGCCGTGATCCTGCAGCTCAAGGTAGAACCTTCCATCGCCCAGCAGGTCGCGGAACCAGAGCGCCCGCTGTTCCGCCGCGCTTATGTCGCCGCGCAAAAGGAGGCGGGGAATTTCGCCCGCGATGCAGGCCGACAGGCCGATCAGCCCTTCGTGATACCGCAGCAGCAGCTCATTATCAATACGCGGTTTATAGTAAAAGCCTTCTGTGTAGGCATAGGAGTCAAGCATGATGAGGTTCTGATAGCCCTGGGTATTCATGGCGAGAAGCACGAGGTGGTAGTATTTGTCATCATTATCAGCCGCGCCGCTTTTCTCAAAGCGGGACTTAGGAGCCATGTAGAACTCACAGCCGATGATAGGCTTCACTGGCTCATGGTCAATGGGGTGGTCTTTGCTGCCAACGCAAGCGTCACGGAACTTGAGTACGCCGAACATATTGCCGTGATCAGTGATGGCGAGGCTTTTCATGCCCAGGGAAGCGGCTTTGCGGGAAAGGTTTTCCACTGACGCCGCCCCGTCAAGCAGGGAGTAGTCAGTATGTACATGAAGATGAACGAAATCCGTCATAGTGGAAGGGATTGTACTATGGGCAACAGTCGTATACAAGAGTCAGCGAATAGCGCACAGCAGAATGATTAGTTCTACTCAAAGCTGGCTTACGAGTTGCGAAGGAGGGGACTCGAACCCCTATGCTGAAAGCACCAGATCCTAAGTCTGGCGTGTCTACCAATTTCACCACCCTCGCGTGTCTGTAACCCCTGCCTAAAGCCAGGGTTTTACAACGGTTTTGAATCTAATACGGCGTTTTAATCGTGTCAACCGGAGCTTCTTTAGTAGCAGCTTCTTGCTGTGTCTGACCCCTTCCAGCCTTGACCGGGAAGCCTAGCTCCAGCAAAGCGGTCCGCAAAAGCCCGTTGACCCCATGTCTGACACCCATCGCGTCTCTGACACTCACGTCTGACACCTACCGCGTCTCTGACACCCACGTCTGACACCCTCAACAGCGCCCAAGCTGAAAAATTCTTAATCTTTAACAAACCTCTTGATTCTTTTCGCAAATGGGATAGAATAGTCTCATGCTTCTAAAAATGGCAGATAAAAAGACAGAACAGCCCTCACGACTCACGACTCACGACTCACGACTCACGACTCACGACTCACGACTCACGACTCACGACTCACGACTCACGACTCACGACTCACGACAAATTATACCGGTAAACAATATTTTGTCAAGTACCTGACGCCGCGCATCCCTCAATGTCATCAGATTTCACCGTTTGAACAGAAAAACCCCTCATTTTTGCCTAAAAATGAGAGATCCGCTATAACGAATACTCCATTCGCTATAGCTAACAACTCATTAGCTACAGCTAACGGCTCATTAGCTATAGCTAGCGACTCATTAGCTATAGCTAATAACTCATTCGCTGTAGCGAATAAGCATAACAATTCCATAAAGGAGAAGATCATGAGTACAGACTGGAAGCCCGGAACTCGAACCGGGCTGTTAACAATGGCTGAGGACTGGAACAAGACGTTAGCCGTCAAAGGCACAGGGTGGAATGTTCCCGCGGCTGAAACACAGGAGCTGCTGGCCCTGACCACCTCGGCGGCGAGCGCCTTAGACGCGGCAAAGAGCGAGACCACCCGCACGCCCGTGGCCACGGCACGGTGCAAAACCGCCTTCGACAAGCTGTCGGAGAAGATGCGGGACGTCAAGAAACGCTACTTCTATACGCCGCCTCTGGAGGACGAGGACTTCGCGGCTCTGGGTCTCGCGCCCCATGACGCCACCCAGACCCCCGCCGGAGAACCCACCGCTCAGGTAACCGTGGAAACGTATCTGGTAGGCAGGCACGAACTGGGGATAAAGATCGTGTACATCTCTGGAAGCCCCGGCGACCCCGCGAACAAGGGCTACCGCGTCTGGTACGCGGTTGTTGACCACGGGGAAACCCCGCCCGCGACCCCGGACGCGATACACGAATCGTTTTTCACCCAGCGGAAGAACGACGTGGCTCATTTCAAGTATGAGGACAGCGGGAAGACGGCGTACTTCGCGGTGCAGGTGGAGAACAGCGGCGGGAAGAAAGGGCCGTGGGGTCCCATGGTTTCAGCCGTGATACCGTAGGCAGTGTAAGTAGTGGTTGGTGGGAGATGCTTGCGCGTGAGGTAATAATCTTTCGCTAATCACTATCCACTAACAGTGCTGAGTTGACGGCGCGGCGCAGTGTCGTGTCCGTCTTTTTTATGTACAAACCGGCAGCCGCGAACAAGGCTGTCTATAAACAAGGGAGAAAAACAATGACAAACAAGAAATGGTTCTGGAGCATGGCGGCGGCAGCGCTGGCATTGACTCTGGTGTTGGGCGCGTGCGATTTATCCGGCGGGAATGAAAACGAGCCGGATGATCCGGGAAAGTATACCGTAACGTACGACGCGAATGGGGGAAACGGGACCGCGCCCGCGGCGCAGACAGCGGCGAGCGGAACAAGCATAACGCTCGCAAACGGGACCGGGCTGACCAACACCGGGTATACGTTCAGCGGGTGGAACACCAACGCTTCAGGTACGGGAACTTCGTATGCCGGGGGCGCTTCGTTCACGGTTACTGCTAACATAACGCTCTACGCTATATGGATAGACGCCTCAAGCGCCCAGTATACCGTAACGTATGACGTGAACGGGGGAAACGGAACCGCGCCTGCGGCGAAGACCGTGAACAGCGGCGTGCTTATAGCCCTCGCGGATGGAAGCGGGTTGAGCAAAGACGGGTATACATTCGCCGGGTGGAACACCAATGCTTCGGGGACCGGAACCTCGTATGCAGCGGGCGCTTCGCTCACGGTTACTGCTAACATAACGCTCTACGCTATATGGATAGACGCCTCTGGTGTCCAGTACACCGTAACGTATGACGTGAATGGAGGCAGCGGAACCGCGCCCGCCGCGCAGACCGTGAACAATGGTGTGCTTATAGCCCTTGCGGATGGGACCGGCCTGACCAAGGCAGGCTATACGTTCAGCGGGTGGAACACCAATGCTTCGGGGACCGGAACCTCGTATGCAGCGGGCGCTTCGTTCACGGTTACTGCTAACATAACGCTCTACGCCGCGTGGGTAGCCGCCTCACAGTATACGGTAACGTACGACGCGAATGGAGGCAGCGGGACAACGCCTGACGTGCAGACAGCGGCGAGCGGGACACGTATAACGCTCGCCCAGGGGACCGGGTTGAGCAAAGACGGGTATACATTCGCCTGGTGGAACACCAGCGAGGACGGCGCGGGGACCTCGTATGCAGCGGGCGCTTCGTTCTGGGTTACTTCAGATATAACGCTCTATGCCAAGTGGAGCATCCCTACAGCAGTGCCTAGCTCAACCTTAGCGGGCGCGCTTGAATGGCTTGATTCAAACACGGAGGAGGGCGGCGTTTATGTCATTACCTTAAACGCTAATGAAACCATGGGTCCCAAGACCCTTTCCTACGAGAAAACGGTCAGTATAAGCATTGACGGCGGGGACACGGAGCGGATCGTTGACTTAAGCTCAAGCGGCTCGCTCTTTACGGTGGAAAGTGGCGTTACCCTGACCCTGGGAAACAACCTTACCTTGCGGGGGCGGAGCGACAATTCGGATCCACTAGTGAACGTGAGCTACGGGGGAACCCTGGCAATGGAAACCGGCTCGAAGCTCACCGGCAATAAAGGCAGCGGGGTGTCTGTGTCTGGTACGTTTACGATGAGCGGCGGAGCAATCAGCGGCAGCGTGTCTGTGGGCGATAGCGCGACGTTTACGATGAGCAACGGAACAATCAGCGGCGGGGTGTCTGTGGGTAGTAACGCGACGTTTACAATGAGCGGCGGAACAATCAGCGGCAATTCCAGCGGCAGAGGGGTGTCTGTGGGCAGTGGCGCGACGTTTACGATGAACGGCGGAGAGATCAGCGGCAATACTGCCTCTGCCTCCGGCTCCGGCCGCGTCGGCTACTACTCCTACGGCGGCGGGGTGTATGTGGACAGTGGCGCGACGTTTACGATGAACGGCGGAGAGATCAGCGGCAATACTGCCTCTGCCTCCGGCTCCAGCTCCGGCTCCTACTACTCCTACGGCGGCGGGGTGTATGTTGCCAGCGGCGGGACGTTTACGATGAACGGCGGAGAGATCAGCGGCAATACTGCCTCCGGCTCCGGCTCCTACGGCGGCGGGGTGTCTGTGGACAGCAGCGGGACGTTTACGATGAACGGCGGAGAGATCAGCGGCAATACTGCCTCCGGCTCCGGCTCCTACGGCGGCGGGGTGTATGTTGCCAGCGGCGGGACGTTTACGATGAGCGACGGAGCAATTAGCGGCAATACTGTCTCCGCCTCCGGTGGCGGGGTGTATGTTGCCAGCAGCGCGACATTTACGATGAGCGGTGGTGAAATCAGCGGCAATACTGCTTCCAATTCCGCTTCCTCTACCTCCTACTCCTACGGCGGCGGGGTGTATGTTGCCAGCGGGACGTTTACGATGAGCGACGGAGCAATTAGCGGCAATACTGTCTCCGCCTCCGCCCACTCCTCCTACTCCTACGGCGGCGGGGTGTATGTTGCCAGCGGCGGCACGTTTACGATGAGCGACGGAGCAATCGGCGGCAATACAGCCTCCGGCTCCTCCTACGACGGCGGCGGGGTGTATGACGGCGGCGGGGTGTATGTTGCCAGCAGCGCGGCGTTCATCAAACAGTCTGACGGGATCATCTACGGGCTGGATGCTGACAGCGGCTTGAAAAACACTGCCAGCAGCGGCAATGGCAACGCGGTCTATGTGGACAGTTCACCTGCCAGAGAGCGTAACAGTACAGCTGGAGCGGGTGTTACCCTGGACAGCGGTTCATGGAGCGGCTGGGACACAGAATATCCGGCAACGCTTGAGGTAACTCTACAGCCCGTGCTGAATACGCCCCCGCTTGCCAACGCGACCCTGTTCGTGGATGGATCAGCAACATTCAACGCGGGAGACGGATACGATTCTTATGTATGGTACTGGGACGGCGAAGAGATAAGCAGCGCGGCTTCGTCAAGCTATACGCTGGCGGCAAACACAAAGACCCAGGGCATTTACGAACTGTCGGTGTTTGTTGAAACAAGCACCGGCGACCTACTCTCGGCGCGATGCCGGGTTACGATTAACGTTCATTAAGGAGGCAAAACATGAACAAAAAGACACTGCGCATGAGCGCGATACTTTCGCTCTTTTCCCTGGTGCTTTCTCTATTGATGCTTTTCATCGCGTGCGATATGACCGCGCCGGAACCTGAGCAGGCTTCGGCACATGAGGGAAAGGCGGCTGTCCGCGTGGTCATAGAGACGGCCGCGGGACGCACCGTAAGCCCCACGGCCGCGCTGGAAGACACGAGCGCGTGGGAATTGTGGGGCGGGAAACAGGGAGCCGGGGAAACCCTGCTGAAGGAGTTTTCCAGCGACCAGGGTTTCACGGTGTATCTTAATGATACCGGGACATGGAGCTTTACCCTTAAAGGCTATAAAGACAACGAGCTTATTCTCAGCGGGACTATAGGGGAACAGACTATCAGCCTTACTGAAACAAATACCCTGACGTTTGCGGTTAAGCCTGTTTTGGAGGGAGACGGCGCGATCAATCTGGTCATAGAGCTGCCGCCCGATACTGGTATAACAGAGGCGCGGGTGTTTAAGGACGGGGAGGAAGCCGGTTCTATCACGCCCGCTGACGACAAGCTTGTCCTTAACGGGGACTATCCTGCCGGGACGTACCGCTTTGTCATCAAGCTGTATAACGACAGCCGGCTTTATGGGGCGATTTCCGAAGCAGTCCATGTATGGGCGCATCTCACGAGCGCAAAGACCTATACGCTGACCGTGGAAGACCTCAATCTTACCTATCTTATCACCTACCATTTTGGGGAAGGGGAGACGGAAACCAGCTCGTACCGCAGCACGGACGCGGCTCTAACGCTGCTTACCGCGCCTTCCCGTGAGGGCTACGTTTTTATGGGCTGGTATGAGCACGCGGACTTTAGCGGCGCGACAATTGGCGCAATTCCCGCGGGCAGTACGGGGCATAAGGAGTTTTTTGCCAGGTGGGCAGCGATCACGCCAGCGCCTTCCAGTTCCCTTGCGGACTCGTTGGCATGGATAAGCGCCAACGCGGAAGATGGCGGCGCGTACACCATCACCTTAAACGCAGAGGAGACTATCGCGCCTACGGCGTTTAATTATGAAGGCAAAAAAGTAAACGTCATCCTCACAGGCGGGGACACGGAACACACGATCAGCTTGAGTTCAAACGGTTCATCCTTTACCGTGGAAAGCAACGTTATCCTGACCCTGGGAAACAACATTACCTTGCAGGGACGGAGCAACAATACTGCTTCGCTGGTTAAGGTGAATAGCGGGGGAGCGTTGGTAATGGAAACCGGCTCGAAGATCAGCGGCAATACTGCCTCCGCATCCAACGCCTACTCCTACGGCGGCGGGGTGTTTGTGTCCAGCAACGGAACGTTTACGATGAGAGGCGGAGCAATCAGCGGCAATACCGCTTCCTCCACCAACGCCTCCTACGGCGGCGGGGTGTTTGTGTCCAGCAACGGAACGTTTACGATGAGCGGCGGGGAAATCAGCGGCAATACTGCCTCCGCATCCAACTCCTCATACGGCGTCTACTCCTACGGCGGCGGGGTGTATGTGTCCGACAGCGGAACGTTTACGATGAGCGGCGGAGCAATCAGCGGCAATACTGCCTCCTACGGCGGCGGGGTGTATGTGTACAGCAGCGCGACGTTTACGATGAGCGGCGGGGAGATCAGCGGCAATACCGCTTCCACCTACTCCAACTCCTCATACGGCGGCGGGGTGTTTGTGTCCGGTGGTACGTTTACGATGAGCGGCGGAGCAATCAGCGGCAATACTGCCACCACCACCTCCTCCTACTACTACTCCTCCGCCTCCTCCAAAGGCGGCGGGGTGTTTGTGTCCAGTGGTACGTTTACGATGAGAGGCGGAGCAATCAGCGGCAATACCGCTTCCTCCACCAACGCCTCCGCCTCCTCCTACGGCGGCGGGGTGTATGTGGACAGCGGCACGTTTACCAAGGAATCTGGCGGGATCATTTACGGGTCTAACGCTGAGAGCGGCTTGAAAAACACCGCCAGCAATGGCGGGCACGCGGTCTATGTGGACAGTTCACCCGGCAAGAAACGCAATACCACGGCTGGAGAGGGCGTTACCCTGGACAGCGCACAAGACGGCGACGCGGGCGGCTGGGAATAAGGCGTAAAGGCGGCGCGGTGTTCCGCGCCACGCACCGCTTCGTGGCGGTCTAGGCTTATACGGCAAGGGTGGAGCGTGGCGGGTTGCGCCGCGCTCCACCTTTTTGTTTCTGGGGGCGGCTTTTGTTTTATATGGGGACGGAGCGAGGCAACGGATTATCAGCTTATACAGAAACGGCAAGTATCTTTTCACGAACCAGTTCACCGATGATTTGAGCGGGACTTTTGTGGTCAGCCTCGGCTTTAGTCCAGATGTAGTTCATAGTCAGATTGTCCAGCCCCATGAGGCGGGCGTTTCGGCGGCTTATAAAGCCGGTACCGTTGGGACCTGTTTTGGGGATATGGACAGTATAGTATTCATCCAGCGCGTTCGCTTCTTCTTCAGTCAATTCCGGCATACCTTTCTCCTATCATTTAAGCCGAGCAATTAATGCGGAGCGGCACTTCATGGCATGAAATACCTGCACCGTATTCTCATCAATGACATTATACAATATTTCAAGCAGATTGGCATTGCAACCAAAACCGATGAGCAGGTTTTTAGTAGGGTCTCCTTCTTCAAACACCGCATCATACTCAGGGATTTTGAACACCCGCCGTATATCAGCTTCGCTTACACCATGTTTGAAAGCCGACTGCCTGAAAATGATATTAATATCCACAACCTTGACTATACCATGTTCCATGTAAAACTGCAACGGGATGACAGTCACCTTTTTATGGGTAAATTTTTAAGACCTATCAGCGTTCATTGGTGCGCTATCTGTGGTTAAAGGTGGCTAATGTAGAGGGAATAGCTTAGATTCCTTAGTCGGGCAACCCGGATTTGAACCGGGGACCCCAAGTCCCCCAGACTTGTACGCTAACCAACTGCGCTATTGCCCGTCCAAGGAATCATCAACTATGTTGAAAACACAGTAATACTATGTGTAAACCGTGTCAAGCGTGTTAAGGTCAAGTTCCGCAAAAATGTCGAGTAGAAAACGGTCAAGCACAAGCAGACCGTCTTTGCTGAGCGCACAACGCGAGGGCGAACTGACGAGCAGGCTTTGCCACGCGGCCAGACTGCGCGGGATGCTTGCCTCAAGAGGCTGGCCAAAGCGTTTCTGAAACAGGGCAAGGTCAGGGCCGTCAGTATAACGGAAGCCCATGAGCAGCGTTTCCTTCATAAGGGTGAGCTGGTCAAGACGCTCCACGAGCGGGGCGCTTCCAGCAAGGTAGGCGTCAACGTCGCGTTCCCATGTGTAACGGATGCCTGTACCGCTATTATCGTCTATCATCGTGGAAGAAGCGGACGGGCCTAAGCCCAACCAGTTTTCCATACGCCAGTAGCGTATGTTATGCGCTCCGCGTGTGTTATTCAGCGCGAAGTTGGATACCTCGTACTGGCTATAACCGGCCTGCTCAAGCGCGTCCCGGCCTGCTATGTAGAGCGCGTCGGCAAGGTCCGGCGCGGGAAGCAGACGCTTGTCCTGTTGCGCCATGCGAGCCAGCGGCGTGTCTGGCTCAAGCGTGAGCGCGTACAGGGAAATGTGCGCGGGCTGATAGGCAAGAAGCGTTTTAATATCCTTTAGTAATACAGCGTTATCCTGAAATGGCAGGCCGGTGATGAGGTCAGCAGAAAACGCTGTTCCGAATACACGCTGAACCAAGTCGAGAGATTTCAGCGCAAGCGCGGCGGATCCAGCACGGCGGATGGCAGTGCGGGATGGATCGTGAAAGCTCTGCACCCCCACACTGATTCGCGTAACGCCGTTGTTACGGCAGGCCATGAGAAACGCCTCGTCAAGGGATTCAGGATTAAGCTCGACAGTAAGCTCCTCCGGCGCTTCTTGGCACAGTCGCCCCAGTCCGGTTAAGAGCTGCGCGATCCGCGCCGCGCCCAGCAGAGACGGCGTTCCCCCGCCAATGTACAGCGTTGGGATGTGGTTGACGTCTAAGTCGTGTACCCAGCGTTTGGCGTCGTCAAGCAGGCGTTCAACAAGGGCGTCAAGGCGCGGATCATCGCGCCTGCACGGAACCGAGTAAAAGTCGCAGTATGCGCATTTATGTACGCAGAAAGGGATATGCAGATAGAGCGAGGCGGAACACGAACTCACGGTATCCCAATACGGAAGATTGGCCAGTAGCGAAAAACTACTTTACCTGCGATGAGGTCGAGTGATACTGGCCCCCACGTGCGGGAGTCATTGGTGTTATTCCGGTCGTCGGAAAGCACGAAACATTCGTTATCGCCCAGCACTATTGGCCCCATGCTGCCGAAGAATGGCAGGGACTCGTCCCAGAGTGATGATCCGGGCGGAATAGTAACATCGTAGGGCTTCTCGGCAAGCTCAAATTCAGTGTAGCTGTAGGGATCGTCGCGGCGTCTCACGCGGAAGACGTAATTTGTCATGGTGATCTCGTCTCCGGGCAGTCCGATCACTCGCTTTATGTACGAATCTTCGCCCTGTGTGAAGAGGTTGAGCCGTTGAGCAGTGAAGAAACGCACTACACCCTCAAGGAGGCTGTCAGCAACGCTGCGCGGTTTCTGCCTGCTCTTGTCAATGATGACGATGTTTCCGTAGCGAAGCGACGGGGTTCGGTTCAGGAGGGAGCTGTAGGAGGAACAGATGAAGCGATCCCCTACATGGAGTTCGGGGCGCATAGTATCAGTGTCCAGCGATCTGGTTGAAAAGACAAAGGTTGTCAGCAGGGTATACAACAGATAGAACACGAAGAACCAGAGAAACACCCACGCAGCCAGATGCGCGTTTTTTTGCTTTTCCGTGTACGCGATTTTATATTTCTTTGCCATCGCGTTTACCTTATAACCCCGATACGGCGCAAAGGCCAGTACTTGATCGCGCCCTGTCCAAGCACGTCGAGTTCTTTGATGGGGCCGAAGTAACGTCCGTCACGGGAGTTGTCGCGGTTATCCCCCAGGGGAAACATACGGCCTTCGGGGATATAGCGGCCTTGTGTGTGCTGTGCTAATCGCATCATGTAGCGGCTGTCCTGAGGATAGGCTCCTCGCAGAACCGTGAGCCATGAGCGCTCATAAGCAAACGAGTCAGCCAGATACTGGCCATTTATTGAGGCGGCGGTAAGGGCGATTGAGGCCGGCGCGTCAATGTTCAGGTCTGAATAGGCACGGGACTTGCCGGTGGCCTCAATCGCCATGTAGTCTCGTTCATTGATAAGGCGGGAAAGCTGGTGATTAAAGCCTCGTCCGGCGTTAAAGTCTCGCTCGTTTATCCAGCGTGTTTCACCGGCAAAGCGGAGGCGGAATTCGCCCCGGTCAAGGACAAAGGTATCGCCGCCCACACCCACAGCCCGCTTGATGAGGAAGTGCGCCTCTGGATTGCCCTGAGCGTCGCTGTCAATGTTCAGCAGGGAAAGGGTCAGCATATAGATGATGCGTTGGGCAATGTCAAAGACCGGACCTTTAGATATATAAGATGGGTTTTCAAAGATAATAATGTCATTCCGCTTGGGCTTGATGGGACTGGGCAGTTTTACCACTCCAGGCAGAAGTTCCGGACCAAAGATGATCTTGTTGACAAAGATACGGTCTTTGATGAGCAGCGTATCAATCATGGAACCGGAAGGTATCTCATAAGCCTGAAACAGGTACTGGTTGATGAGAAGTACCACCCATGCAGCCCAGATGAACGCCCCAAGCCAGCTCAGGACAGGGTGTTGCGCCTTTTCTTTTTCTTTCCTGATACGCCGGTCCCGTTGCCTGATCGTAAGGCAACGCTCGGTAAGTATCTGTATACGCTCAAAAAAGCGAACTTGCGCTGAAGTCCGCGCCCGATTTTTCTCAAGCACTTTTACACTCACTTTATTAATCCGCCATGAAGCGGGGAACTAAAAAAAACCTACCATAAAAAGAGCGTTGTTGACAAGGTATGAACGGCTTTTCTATAATGCGTCATGCTTAGTAAAGAAAAAGAAATCCTGCCTGAAGATGAAATACACTTAAAACCGATTCTTGGCGTCAAGCCGGGTGTATATCTCTCCGCGCTCTATATATTTATCTTACTTATTATATGTTTTTGTGCGCTGGTCTGGCCTGGTTTGATAAAGCCCGGCACGGTGTTTGCGCTGGAATCAGAACCGGCTGGGGCGGCGGTTCGTGTTGACGATGTGTACATAGGAACCACACCCTGCGATGTCTTTGTTCCCCAGGGCGCTCACCAGCTTACCATGACGCTTCCTGGGTTTGTGCCGCATGAATGGTCAGTCATAGCCGAGCGGCGGGTGTTTGCATCGGCCTTCTTCCCTCGTAAGGAACGGGTTGTGGAGACGCTGATCGAGACGGCGGACACGGCGGCGCTCTTACAGGGCGCTTCTGAGTACGCTGCGTGGTCGTTCACTGGTGAGCCGACCACGATCTACCAGATTCCCCGGAGCCTGTCCGAAGGTGTATACCGTTCAGGTCCGATAGCGGCGACTCCGCATGGCTATGAAGCAATCGACGATCTGCTGTGGGGCGCGGCGCGTTTTACGACTACGCGGGCGTCTGCGCGAGACCTAGTTCGGGCAAAGGCCCTGGCTGACAATGCGGGGCTGGCCCCATCGCCATTGTCGCTCTTGTCTTCAATCGAAGACTCATTGACCTATCTGTCCGAAACGCCCGGAAGCGCCGCGTGGCTTGCCGCGCTGTTGCCGAAAGAGGCGAGTGAAGTAATCAGCGGCTCAAGCTGGTACGCCAAGCTGTCGCAGAAGCAACCAGTGTCTAGTTTTCCGTCAGGCTTTGGCGAAACGTTTATCGTCGAAGCTATACCATTTCGGGAGCTGTCCGGCGCTACGCTGGTGCAGGGCGAGACTTTCCCTCATGAGATTGAGGTCAATGGTTTTCTGATTGCCGCAAACGAAGTTTCCCGTGAGATGTGGGACACCTTTCTTGCTGCCGAGCCTCGCTGGAGAAGTGATAATCTGATGGTGCTGAAGGCCGAAGGGCTGGTGAGCGAAGACTACCTGCTTTCGCTTAATGTGGAATCTTCCACCATACCGTCGGTTTCATGGTATGCAGCAAACGCCTTTTGCGTGTGGCTTACGACGCTGCTTCCACCCGCGCTGAATGGCTATGAGGTACGGCTCCCTACTGAGGCGGAGTGGGAGTACGCAGCGAAGATGGCGGAACGGAACGACGGCGTCCTGCAAGATATGAGCGGTGGTTTGTGGGAATGGTGTGCTGATCTTTATGCACCGCTTAACTTTCTTCCCGCCAAACCCGATATCATCAAGGCAATCGTCTCACCAGAGTGTGTGGTACGCGGCGGCTCATGGGCGAACCAGCCGGATACGTTTGATGTGGAAACCAGAGGCTCGTTGCCACCAGAGTTCTGTTCGCCGTTTGTCTCGTTTAGACCAATCATTGCAATAAAAAGTGAATAAATATGAGTGAAGGAATCAAAACCATCGCGGTAAACCGCAAGGCCCGCCATAACTATTTGGTGGACGAGAACTACGAGTGCGGCATTGAGTTGCTGGGAACTGAAGTTAAGTCCTTTCGTGACGGCAAAATATCTTTTCCCGATGCCTGGGCTGAGGTGATAAGCGGCGAAATCTGGCTCCGTTCCCTGACCATCGCGGAGAACCCCTTTGCCTCAATTTTCAACCATGATCCAGATCGAAAAAAGAAGCTCCTGCTTCACAAGCAGGAGATAAAGCGTATAGCCCGTAAGGTCGAGGACAAGGGGTATACGCTCATACCGCTATCGTTTTATTTCAAAAAAGGGCGCGTGAAGGTTGACCTGGGCTTATGCAAAGGTAAAAAGCTCTACGATAAACGCGCCGATATCCGCGACCGCGACCTAAAGCGTGATGTGGCGCGGGAATTCCGCCACGGACTTAACTAAAGATACTATGCCACTGCTCGCTGACCTTCTTACGCGCCGCGCCTCGCACACTTTGTGCCGTGGCGTAGTTTATATGGAGCAGGTCAGGAACCAGCACACAGAGGAAGGCTCCAAATGCAATCCAGAATGCGAAGATAAAGATGATTGCATTGGATGTATGTTTCGGCTTAGCAGCCAGAAGTATCTGACCCGGATCGATGTGCTGTTTTGGGGACTTCTCTAGCCCGGCAATACGGATAAACCGCTCGTCAGCATATCCATAACCCAGTTCCCGTGCGTACATAGCGATGGTATCAGGGTCATGAATGAGTGCATTTCCGGTGTTCTCCAGCTCCGTGTTCAGGCGTTTGAGGTTTTCCATATTGACCTTGAGTTTTTCTTGTTCCACACGGAGCTGCTCATACGCCGATAATCCGGTTGGCCCGGTAAAAACTGAGCATATAACATAGATGCATACCCCTATCCATAGTGGTGCAAGGTATTTGATAAAATTCATACTTTTTATTTACGGATATTTGTCCCTCAGTCTTTACATAGCGACGACTCCGTATTACCATGAATGAGTTATTGGCTCGCATGGATGCCTCGCTCAAAAATAGAGATGAAATGACGATAACTTAGAAGATAATGTATCTGGAAAAGGAACTCGAATGACAAATACTAACAGTCCTTCAACGTATGGTGAATATAGTGACCAAATGACTGATGAACTTGACGAGTATGGGGTTTGGGTCAAAAGTGCCCCGCAATCACTTGATGAACCTGAAACTCTGGTGCTGTCTAAAGAGGGTGAGCCTCTGCAAGACTTGTCTGAGCTGTCCGACAAGACTAGCCAGGTAGCTACCTCTGAAGACAGCGGTTTTCCTGCTGATTTGTTAAAAAATTTTCTTACGGATATAGAGGATATTGATGAGGTTGCTGTATCGACTATTGATGAGACTGGACAAAAGGCTGAAACAGAAACACCGGATGTCCCATCAATATCTCCCGCACTACTCAGCGAAGAGATGATTGAAACAATAGCGGTTATGCCAATGGATAGCGAGCTGGTGAATACTGAAAAGGCGGCTATAATGGAATCGCAAAACGTTCATGCCGACTTATTAAGCAGGATCGCCGATGAATTGGCGTCAATACATGATGAACTAACTGGTATTCGGCAGGAACTCAAACTCAGCCAGACAGCAAACGTGGTAATTCCCGAAGAACATGATGAAATTATACGTAACTCTATCACACATGATGATATAGCGTTGATACGCGATGAACTGACTGGTATTCGGCAGGAACTCAGCCGAAGTGTTGCCTCGCTGGCGACAGAAGTACCTAAATCTAACGATCTGATGTTGATACGCGATGAACTGGCCGGTATTCGGCAGGAACTCAGCCGGACCATAGCCAAGCCAGCCCCCGAAGTGAGCGATGACGATAAGCAGATTATCCTCACAGGAGACGAGCTTAGTAATATTTTTAATACCGCACATCAGCTTCACCAAGAGAGTGAAGACAGTTCTGAGGAATCGCCGGACTACAATCCAGCAGAGGAAACCTTGCCAGAACTCAATCTCATTAGCGAAATTTCGTTGGATGAAACACCGCAAAACCTTGGTGATGAGTACCTGCACATCATTAAGGAGGCAGACACCGATGAAATGAAAAAACTGTATGAGGAGGGGGTTAAACCTCTGACACCGACGCCGGAGGACACGAGCTATCTTGATATGTCACTCTTTGACGTGCCTGATTTATCCAATGCAGTTATAGATGATCCGATTTTTTCTGAGAAGATTGAAGAACATCCTCTGGAAGAGCCGTCACCAGAGCATATCAAAAACCTCTCGTCTGATATCACAGATACTACAACAGAAGCGGAGCGTTCTGATGAACCGCTCATTGATGGTTTGCTCATTGATAATGATTCTACGAAGGATATTTCAATCGAACTGGATACGGATCGCCTTCATGCTGCTTATTATGAAGAAGAAGATGAGCTTCTTGAGTTAGAGGAATATGAGGATGAAGAGAATGACGCAGATCAAGACATTGGGGATCTTCTCATGGGGAAAAACTGGGAAGATGCTCTTGAAAAGACAAATACCAGTGCGCCGTGTGCCAATGAACCTACCCCTGAGACTGGGCCAAAAGAGGAACCTGAGAAAGAGATCACCAATCTCAGCGAAACCTCAGTTTCCTCCAAAAAAGAGTCTTATGATAATGTAACGAGCTACCTGACCCGCGAGTTAAAACGTATCTTGGCTTACATGGATCAAATTCTGGATTCATTGCCTGATGATAAAGTCGAGGCGTTTACCCAATCCAAACATTTTACGACCTATAAACAGATCTTTAAGACTCTGGATATCTCCTGATGGGGCTTTTAAGTAAAGCCATTCTCAAAGCAAGTCTTGAAGATAGGGCTGAAACGCTACTTGCGCGGAACAGGATCAAAGACAGCATTGCTGGATACCACGCAAATCATACCGTGTTTCAGGCTATTGTGTTTGAACTGCCGCTGTGTAGTGTCGCAGCTTACGACACGCGAAAGCGCCTTGCCTCTATGGTATCGCCTTTGGGTATCGTGATTCCCTTGAACAGTGCGCACGTCGCACGCGACCTGGTGATCTTCTCCAATGAAATTGACCGTGAGCTTGTCATACACCAGCTAGCTAAAAGCCTGGGTGTGATGAGTCCGCGATCTTTTGAGGCGAATAGCCCTGAATATGCCCTCACGCTCATAGAACCATTTATATAATCTTGAGAAGAAAAGACCAATGAGTACATCACTTCATGCGCTTCATTCCCGTTACAACCCCGTTGCTGAGGCGGAACGTTATGTCAATTCCCTCACACTTAGGGATGAAGCGAGTTGCTTCATCCTAATAGAGCCGGGGCTGGGCTACCTTATCCCATTCCTGCGGCAAAAGCGACCGGATGCGCAGCTCATCATGCTCCACGCGGCTGAATCCAACGACGCGCTTGTTCCAGAAGCCGCGTCCATACCAGCATGGAGTCCTAGACATGACGAGCCGCTTCAACGCTTCCTTGAAAACGAAATAGCGGTCGGGGCCACAGCTATTCAGGTTATTGAATGGCGACCCGCGCTGGCAGTGTATGGCGAGCGCTATCGTGGTCTTCTTGAAGAAACAGTGGAATTCATCAGGCGGCTCGACGCCGGTGAACAAACCCTTCGCCTGTTTGGAAAGCGCTGGTTCAGCAATTTTTTCAGGAACCTGCGTCTCTTGACACACTATACGTATCCACGCTCCACGCTCCACGAGCCTGTCATCGTTACCGGCGCAGGGCCGAGCCTTGAAAGCGCCCTGCCCCTAATACAGGAACGGAAGGCGCAAGGTCCCGCGCTGATTCTCGCAGCCTCATCATCAACACCAAGCCTGCTGGCCGTTGGGCTTACCCCGGACTTTGTTATTAGCACAGACGGCGGCTCATGGGCGCAGTGCCACCTGTATGAATCTTTGCGGGATAGTATACGTACACACACACGCGCTACCTTCATTTTGGCTGTGAGCATGAGCGCCGCGCTTCCTTCTCAGTGCGCTGATGTCCCTCTTTTGCTTATGAGCGACAAGAGCCAATGGCAAAGCCTGATTCTGCGCGGACTGAGTCTGCCGTTTGTCAGCTTGCCCCAGCGGGGAACCGTAACTGCGTCGGCTCTCGACCTGGCGTTCTGTCTCACGAGCGGCGACGTAGTGATTAGTGGCACTGATCTTGCGATGAATGACATACGCATCCACGCCCGTCCCTATAGTTTTGAGCGCCTGCTTGAGGAAAAGGCCAGCCGCTTCTTACCGCTGTATACCCAATATTTCACCCGCTCCAGATACATCGTCGAGGGTAAAAGCCACGACGTCTACGCCGCATGGTTCAGGACGCATATTAATTCCTACTCAGGCCGGCTTTATTCGCTGGGGAAAAACAGCCCGGTATTCAGTAACGCGCCGTCATGGACGACACAGGGCAGGGCGCGAAAAGGCTCGGTTTTCAAAAACGCTGCTAACAATGTTTGGGAGATAGCGCGTTTCTCACGTCCCGATCCGGTTAAGGCTGGAGTCTCGCTCTTGCTAAAAACGCTTTCTTCTAACGCCGCTGTCAGCGCAGCTATCAAACAGGAACTGGTTCCGCTCCTGTTTCCCGATAGACCGGGTAACATACCCTGGGACAGTGTTTCATTAAGTGAACTTACGGACGCAATACGAACCCTGGCCAAGCTGGATATGGCCCATGCTTGAACAAAACCTCATTGCCCTGTCGCAGACAAACCCGGAACTCCGCGACCGCCTTGCTGCGGCAAAAACCAGCGCGTCTTGCTATACGTTTTTATCATCCCGTTCAGGCCAGCTCATTCCCGCATGGCGCGACAAGACCGGAAGCGTCCCTCCCAGAGCCTTACACTCGCTGGTTGACCCAAAACGGGAGGCCGAGCGACTGCTGGGCGTATGCAAAGACGAGGGCTTCCTCGTGTTTTTGGGACTGGGAGGCGGTTTTGCCATTGAGTCCGCTCTGATGCGACCTGGTATGGAGCGGGTTCTGGTCATTGATTATGATATAGGCGGTATCGTGGAACTTTTCAGCGCCAGAGACTATACCGCGATACTGGGCGACCCGCGTGTGCTTCTGCTGGTAGATGCCCCGCCGCCGCTGATCGAGCAGACTATTCTTGACGAGTATAACCCGGCTCTGGCTGGCGGAATACGGGTTCTGCCCCTGCGAAGCAGAACCGAGTTTGATACAGCGCGTTTTAACGCAGCGTTCGACACCATTCAACGCGCCATTAATCTCGTAAGTAACGACTATTCCGCGCAGGCGTTTTTCGGAACACGCTGGTTTTCAAACATTGTCCGTAACATCCTCAATATTGATGACGCTCAGGACACGCCTTTTCCGGCTGTCAAACACGTTTCGATAGCAGCAGCCGGCCCTTCGCTTGATATACAGCTTCCCCGTCTTGCTGAAACGCGGAACGACACTTTTCTCATGGCCACTGATACAAGCCTTCCAGCCCTACTGCACGCTGGCCTTACACCAGACGTGGTTGTTTCCATTGATTGCCAGCACATCAGTTATTTTCATTTTATGTGGGGATTGCCCTGTCCCCTCTACCTTGACCTGGCAAGTCCGCCGCTTGTCGCGTCCTGCTCGCCGCGCCCGCGCTTCTTTTCCAGCAGCCATCCACTGACCCGCTATGTTTCACGCAAGTGGCGTCCCCTGCCCACAGTGGACACATCAGGTGGTAATGTTACCTACGCGGCTATGTCCCTCGCCGACAGTCTTGGGGCTGATGTGATAGCGCTCTACGGCGCGGACTTCGCCTATCCCCTTGGGCGCACTTATGCGCGGGGAACCTATGTCAACCCCAGCTTCGAGCGTCGTCAAACGCGCCTTGCTCCCTACGAATCGCTTGCATCAGCCTTCCTGTATCGCAGCGCCGCCCTCAAACGGGTATACCAGAAAAACGGCTGGTACTATGAAACCCCGCTTCTTGCCATGTACCGTACCCGTCTTGAGGCAAAGGCTGAAACGCTTCACGCCACTGTTGAACCAGCGGACGGGCTTGGAGCGCCCATCGAAATCCGGCAGACCGCGCCGCGTCCCAAGCCAGCCCCGCTCTTTGGGTCAAATCACGCAACGCACGCGGGGTTAAGTGCGCCCGCGTTTCTGGCCAACTACTGTGAGCGTATTAATGCTCTCCCCCGCTTAAACAGCGGCGCGTATATCAAGCGCTTTGACGCTGAATCGCAGCTTGTCTTTGCCACGCTATTGCCCCTAGCCGCCACGTTCAAGCGCCGTAACCCGCAGCTTCATGCCGCTGAGATCATTGAACAGAGCCGCGCATGGAGCGTTAGCGAGATTGAGCGCGTTTGCCTTTCCTCAACTCATCAATAGACTTGGGCAGAATCAGGTTAAGCGCGATGCCCGCCACTGTTGCCAGCGCCACGCCGCCAAGCTGAAATACCATGTCAGAACCCACCGAAAACTTTAGCACACCGCCGCCAATGCCAATCACCAGAATCACAGACGAAATCGTCAGGTTCCGCTTGTTCGTATAATCAACCCCGCTTTCAACAATGGTTCGCAGACCGCTTGAGGCAATGAGACCGTACAAGAGCATGGAGATACCGCCCATAACCGGATTGGGGATAGTCTGAATCACTGCGCCGAATTTCTGTATAAGGGAAAGAATCAGCGCGATGAACGCCGCGCCGCCTATAACCCACACACTGTACACTTTGGTGATCGCCATAACCCCGATGTTTTCGCCATAAGTAGTGTTGGGCGGCCCGCCCCAGAACGCAGCCCACGCAGTCGCAAGCCCATCGCCGGTGAGAGTCCGGTGCAGGCCCGGGTTTCTATAAAAATCCCTCCCCACAACCCGCGAGGTAACAAGCGTATCGCCCAAATGCTCGCAGACTGTAGCAAAAGACACAATGATGAACGTTACGATAGGCACAAGCCGGAACTCTGGAACCTCAAAGCGCGGAAACCCAAACCAAGGGCTCTCCCGCACCGTGTCAAAACTAATAAGCTGATACGCGGGAAAGAAGAAGCCCATGATAAGCGTGAAAAGATAGCCTCCCACAAGACCGAGGAGTATCGAGACTGTGTTAAAAAAGCCCTTGAAGAAGATTGTAGCAATCACGGCAAGCCCCAGGGTAAAGGCCGCGATGGAGAGGCTTATGAGGGAGTAGTTCCCCGCAGCGTCATTCATGGCCGACGACATGGCGGTCGGGGCAAGGTTAAGGCCGATAACGATGATTACCGAGCCAATCACCACAGGCGGCAGAGCCCGGTCAAGCCATTTGGTGCCAGAGACCTTTATGATGATGGCCACCAGACAATAAAAAAGCCCAGCAGCAACGGCACCGCCGAGCGCGCTGGGCATTCCATACGTTTCGCGTATCCCTATCAAGGCTGGGATAAACGCGAAAGACGAGCCTAAAAAGGCTGGTACTTTCGCTCCGGTAATCACTATATACAGCAGGGTTCCTGTTCCCGCTGTGAAAAGCGCGGTCGATGGCTGCAAACCAGTAAGAAGCGGCACGAGAACGGTCGCGCCAAACATAGCGAATACATGCTGAAAACTGAGCGGAATCCAGCGGAAAAGCGGGGGACGTTCATTGATCCCCATAATCATGGCATCTTTCATGCCTCTACATTACTGATAAGCCTATTCCGTACTCAACCCTATTCCGTGTATAGCTCGCGTAAACGCGCCGAGTCCGCGCCCAGTTCATTCTCCACATAGCGATCCGCGCCGCCGAACTTTTCGTCGATAACCTTGAACGCTGTCTCAAGATACTCGCGCCGTATGCTCATAACCGGTTCAAGGTGCGGTTTATCCTTAATCCAGCTCTTGATATGGTCCTTGAGGTAGACTGCGGAAAGCAGATAGTCCGCGTATATGGCTTCCCGCTCCACGCCAAGCGCGTGATAGATGAGCGCGGCAGCAATACCCGTGCGATCCTTGCCTGCCGAGCAATGAAACAGGAGCGGCGTATTCGCGGTATCGCTTATCAGCCGAAACAACTCACGGTATTGATCACGCGCCGCTTCCACGATGATGGCGTAAAGGTTCATCATAAACACCTCGCCGGACATATCCCGCCCAACGAGGGAGAGGTCCAGCAGACTGTCCGCGTCAATGGGTAAAGAGACCTGCTGCTGAAGGCTAAGCGGCCTTATATCAGGATAGTGTCTGACTTCCGACAGACCCCGAAAGTCCACAATGGTTCTGATGCCCCGCGCCTCAAGCGCGGCCTTGTCATTCGCGGTCCCAACATAAAGCTCACCAGCGCGATAAAGCCGCCCAAAACGCACACGCCGCTTGTCCCGCGTCTCATAGCCGCCCAAGTCGCGTGTATTGTACAGTCTTTCCAACGGGATAAGCCGGCCCGCCTCGGTTTCAATGTGTATCATGCCTCATCATAACAGGTAACCCGTCCTTTGTCCTTCTTAACTATTCATAACCAAGTCTTGTATACTTTCTTCTATAATAATATGGAATTCACAGAACTTAATTTACACCCCGACCTCCAACGGGGTATCACCGAGTCGGGTTACATCACCTGTACACCGGTTCAGGAGCAGGTACTGGTCCATGCTTTTGGAGGGCAGGACCTTTACGTTCAGTCTCAGACTGGAACCGGAAAAACCGCCGCGTACCTCATCGTAATCTTGCAGCGACTCCTGAATGAATCGCCTCTCCATGGGAAAAAGGCGCTCATCATGGCTCCCACCCGCGAGTTGGCCGTGCAGATTGAGGAAGAGGCTAAGCTCATCGGCACATACCTGCCGTTCAAAATCGGCAGCTTTTATGGCGGAGTCGGTTACGGACTACAGCAGCGACTGCTCAAGGATAACGCGCAGATTCTGGTGGGAACCCCAGGACGGGTGCTTGACCTCAATCAGAACGGCCAGATGAACCTCATGGATATCGCGTTTCTCGTGCTGGATGAGGCAGATCGTATGTTCGACATGGGTTTTTACCCTGACCTGCGTAAGCTCATCAAAGTAGTGTCGCCCATTGATCAGCGTCAGACTATGCTCTTCAGCGCCACACTCAATGCTTGGGTCAAGAACCTTGCGTGGGAGTATACCAAATCTCCCTTTGAGATCGCTGTTGAGCCTGAATCAGTTACGGTTGAAGAGGCTGAGCAGCTCCTTTACCACGTGCCTTCCGAAAACAAGATAAAACTACTTCTGGGTATCATGCGACAGGAACAGCCGGAAAGCGCCGTGATTTTTTGTAACACAAAACGTTATGTGGAGATTCTGGCAAAACGTCTGCAACTGAATGGCTTTGAGTGTGAGTTCATCATTGGCGACCTGCCTCAAGCAAAGCGCCTCAAGATCATTGAGGATGTTAAGGCCGGCGCAGTGCGCTACCTTGTGGCGACTGATGTAGCGGCGCGTGGGCTGGACATTGAGGGTCTGAGTCTCGTGGTGAACTACGATTTACCAACAGAGGCTGAGAACTACGTTCATCGTATCGGACGCACAGCCCGCGCCGGTAAAACCGGTAAGGCCATTACCCTGGCAAGCGAGCAGGATGTGTACGCGCTTCCCGCAATAGAACGGTACATCGGCAAGAAAATTCCGTCGGAGACAGCCAGCTCGGAGAGCTACGGGGAAGACTGGAGCGAGGGGATGCGGCTTCATACTGATCTTTATGATGAACAGCGGTCTCACAGGGAAGAACGCGCTGGTCGCGGACGGAGCGCGGAAAAACGCGGGAACGAAAGCAGGCAGTGGCGCAATCCAGAACGCTCCGCCCAAAGCGGCCCCAAACATAACGCGCCGGAACGTTCAGTATCTGCCGCGTCAGGGCGGCACACACGCAGCATGAAGCAGCGCGGCACTAAAAAACGCGGCGTTACGCAAGCCCGGACTGAAACCAGAAGCGACGGGCAAACAGACAGATACGACCTGAGTAAACTGTCGTTTGATGAACGCATGGCCTATTACCGGCAGAAGTATGGCGGAGCCGGTAAGCAAGCCGAGCGGAGTAAACCGCGGCGCAAAAAGCCGGAGCAGGAGGATATAACGCGGGCTGCTCCAGTAGAACCACAAACCACGCCACTATCTGCCACGCCACCTCCCGCGCCGGTAGTCCAAGCGCACACAGACGCTGAGGTAAAGCCGGTTCAAAAGAAAGGCGTCTTGTCTCGTATCTTGAATTTGTTTAGAAAGTAAACCAGCCCCCACCGCAGAGCCAACATACCGGTATTCACGTGTGGGGTAACTCAGCCCCTGTTCGAGGGGTAGCTCAGCCCCTGTTCGAGGGGTAGGTGTAAAGCTCCTGCCTAGAGGGACATCAGCGCCTGATGTAGGGGTAGCTTAGGCGCTGAGGTATGGTAGGTCAGACGCTGATCTAGGGGTAGATCAGCGTCTGACGTAAAGGACGTCAACGCCTGATGTAAAGGAGATCAGCGCCTGATGTAAAGGACATCAACGCCTGATGTAAAGGAGATCAGCGCATGATTTAGTGGTAGCTTAGGCGCTGAGGTATGTTATGTAAGACGCTGATCTAGGTGTAGATCAGCGTCTGACGTAAAGGAGATCGGAGCCTGATGTAAAGGAGATCAGCGTCTGATGTAAAGGACATCAGCGTCTGACGTAGGGGTAGCTTAGGCGCTGAGCTATGGTACGTCAGCCGCTGATCGAGGGGTAGATCAGCGTCTGACGGAAAGGACGTCAGCGCCTGATGTAAAGGACATCAGACCCTGATGTAGGGGTAGCTTAGGCGTTGATGTATGGTAGGTCAGACCCTGGTGTAGGGGTAGATCAGCGTCTGACGTAAAGGAGATCAGCGCCTGATCTAAAGGAGATCGGAGCCTGATCTAAAGGAGATCAGCACCTGATGTAAAGGAGATCAGAGCCTGATGTCCTTTACATCATCGTCTGACGTAGGGGTAGCTTAGGCGCTGATGTCCTTTACATCAGCGTCTGATGTAGGGGTAGCTTAGGCGCTGAGGTATAGTAGCTCAGACCCTGGTGTAGGGGTAGATCAGCGTCTGACGTAAAGGAGATCAGCGCCTGATCTAAAGGAGATCAGACCCTGATCTAAAGGAGATCAGCACCTGATGTCCTTTACATCAGGCACTGATGTAGGGGTAGCTTAGGCGCTGATCTAAAGGACGTCAGCGTCTGATCAAGGGGTAGCTTAGGGGCTGAGCGAGAGGCTTATCAACATGGCGGTAACAGGAAATAATGGGGTATGAATATACGCATTGTGGTTATTGATGGTATGGGCGGCGGAATTGGGGCGGCTTTGATTCCGCGCCTTAAAGAAATCGCGGGGATGGAAGCTATGGAAATTATCGCGCTGGGAGCGAATGCGTCCGCTACTGAGCGCATGATTAAAGCGGGCGCGAATCGGGGCGCTTCGGGTGAGAACGCCGTGAAGGTGTCTGTTTCTCTGGGTGATTTTATTGTGGGTCCCATTGGCATTGTGATTGCCAATAGCCTTATGGGTGAGATTAGCGCGGGTATGGCGGAAGCGGTCTTGAGCGCCCCGGGTGAACTGGTCTTGCTCCCCTTACAAAACGACCACTTTCATATCGCGGGTTTTGAAGGCGCGCCGCTTGCCAAACTGATTGACGACGCTGTTGCTTATCTTAAAAAACGACTTGACGTAAAACGCGCACTATAGCATAGTGCGAATGAAACCTGCGGCACGAAGCCGCAGAGCGCATGAGCGCAGCGGAGACGAACTCCTTATATCCCCTTGTATTACTGGAGTTATTGTGTCTGAACATCTTTCCCTTGACCAAAAATACCATACCTTGTTAGGAACTATCGCGCAGGCAGGCAGGTCTGGCGGCGCTGCCATTGCTTTTTCCGGCGGCGTTGACAGCTCGCTCTTGTGTTATGCCGCGCACGAAGCCCTGGGCGACAAGGCAATCGCGGTTACTATTGTCTCGCCTATGCTGCCCCAAAGCGAACTTTTGTGCGCCAGCCGCGTTGCCGCCCAAATCGGCATCACCCATATCCTCGTGCAGGAAGATGAAATCGACGCTGAGGTCGCGGAGAATCCCGTGAACCGCTGCTATTTCTGCAAGAAACTGGAGTTCGGCGCGGTCGTGCGGACTGCGGAAGAACATGGTATACACACGGTTTTTGACGGCTCAAACCTTGATGATCAGGGAGATTACCGTCCGGGGCTTACCGCGCTTTCCGAACTGGGGATTGTCAGTCCGCTTCGTGAAGCGCGTTTACAAAAGAACGACATCCGCGAACTTGCCCGTCGTTACCAGCTTGCCGTATGGGACAAACCAGCATACGCCTGTCTCGCGTCCCGAATTCCCTATGGCGAGAAGATAGACACGGGAAAACTAGCGCGTATTGAGCGTTCCGAAGACGCGCTGCGTGCGCTGGGATTCAGGCAGTTTCGGGTGCGCTCGCACGGGGACCTTGCCCGCATTGAAGTGTCGCCTGAAGAGCGTCCACGTTTTTTCGATGAGGCGCTGCTTGATCGTATTTCGCAAACGCTTAAATCGTTTGGCTTTGTGTATGTTGCCTTTGAACTGGAAGGCTATTGTATGGGCAGTCTTAACCGGCTTATCAGTGCTGGCAGCGGAGCGTAAGCTATGGATGGGGATTTTGCGTGTATCGACAAGGACCGGGCGTCCCGGACAGGCTGCCCGGAAGCGGTGTACTGCGCGGGAAAAACGCTTGAACAGTCTGAGTCAATTATCACGCGGATGCGCGAAGGGGACATTCCGGTTCTGGCGACACGAGCGCAGAAAGAACTTGCCGAACGGATTTGCCATCGCTACCCTGACGCGGAATATGACAGTATATCGGGCATACTCACGGTTGGGCGTCTAGCGGAGAACGCCGGCGGGCTTATCGCGGTGGTATGCGCGGGTACTTCTGACTTACCAATAGCGCGGGAGGCTCTGCTTACGGCGCGGTTTTTAGGGAGCGCCGCGGAAATCTTTCCTGATGTGGGCGTTGCGGGCATACACCGGCTGTTTTCGTGTCTGGAAGACATCAGGAAAGCGAATGTTATAGTCGCGGCTGCTGGAATGGAGGGCGCGCTTGCGGGCGTTATCGCGGGGCTGGTATCGGCGCCGGTTATTGCGCTGCCGGTAAGCGTAGGGTATGGCGCGTCATTCGGCGGACTCTCCGCGCTATTGGGGATGCTCACTGCCTGCGCACCTGGGGTTGCTGTGGTCAATATTGACAATGGGTTCGGAGCCGGGTATCTGGCGCATCAGATCAATAAACAGACGGTTGCCAAGCCTGTGGAGGCGGTTCCGGGGCAACATGGGCTGTAAACATCTGGTTCTTCCGAAGAGCCGAGCGAAGCTGTTCAGCCTGACGAGCGGAAGCTCCAGCAATGCTATGTACGAAGTAGAGAGCATTGCTGGAGATGTAGGCAAGGTAAACTATTCATTGCTTGACACAAGAAGCCCCCGCTTGAGGCGGGGGCAGGTTCACGAGATAGCGGTTTCCAACGCGATCTCCATCATGGCGGTGAACGTGGTTTGCCGTTCTTCGGCGCTGGTGGTTTCGCCGGTGATCATGCAGTCGGAGATGGTGAGTAAACAAAGCGCGTCCCTGCCGTACTTGGCGGCGAGGGTGTAGAGTTCGGCGCACTCCATTTCTACGGCAAGACAGCCATAACGCGCCCAGCGTTTCCAGTCATCAGGCTCCTCAGTGTAGAACATATCCGACGACACAATGCCGCCAACTTTTGGTTCCCAGCCCCGCGCCCGCGCCGCATCATAGGCGGTTTTAAGCAGGCTGAACGACGCGGTTGGCGCAAAGCTCCGCCCCTCAAAGCGCAGGACATTCGCGCCTGAGTCAGTGGACGCGCTCATAGCAATCACTAGGTCGCGGAGCTTAACCGTGCTTTGCAATGACCCGGCAGTGCCGATGCGGAGCGCCCGCTTAACGCCATAGTCGCTGAATAGCTCGTTGGCATAGATAGAGATGGATGGAATCCCCATGCCCGTGCCTTGCACCGATACCCGCTTGCCCTTGTATAAACCAGTGTAACCAAACATGTTCCGTACCGCGTTGTACTGAACCGCGTCTTGCAGAAAGGTCTCGGCGATGAACTTCGCCCGCAGCGGGTCTCCGGGCAGTAAGACCGCTTCCGCGATGTCATTGGTTTTGGCGGCAATGTGTGTTGACAAGTGTTCCTCCATTATATAACGCCGAATGACTCGGCGTTGCTTGCGTAAAATATATCGCCGCGTCCAGCGACCAGTTTGCAAAAGTCCTCGATGACACGCCAGTTATCATCAACATCGAATTCGTAGCTGTGTCCCCAGAGGTAAAACACCTGGGGAGTGGCTGGTTGTTCCATGTCGAGAAAGCTCTGCGCCAGTTGCAGGAGCTGCGGGTCTTTGTGATGACAGGTCGGCTGATAGGCAAGCAGGTCAGCGGGCAGGTCGAAGCTGTGGGTACTGATCACGCCGCGAGAGTAACGAAGCCCGCAGGCTTTGGCAGTGTCAATCACGGACTGGTTAAACGTACCATAAGGATACGCCATGCCATGCACCGGCGCTTGAAAGATACGCTCAAGGTTGAGCTTGTCCTGCTCAAGCTCATTCCGCACAGTATCGGGGTCCAGTTCCTGAAGATGCGGGTGAGTCAGCGAGTGTACCGCGACCTCATGCCCCGCGTAGAGCGCCGGCAATCCAGCGATGTTCATACGCCGAATAGGGCAGCCGTGGCTCTCCCACGCGCTGGCGCCAGTCTGGATACCGCTGTTAAGGTTAAAGGTCGCCCTGATGTGGTACGTGTTCAGGATTTCGACCAGCCGTTTGTCCTGCTCAACCCCGTCGTCATAGCTCAGGGTGAGCGCCTTCATTGTTCCATTAGGATACATTTCTTTACCTCTCTAACTAATATCTAAAACAATCCACAAGATGATCGTTGACCATGCCGCTTGCCTGCATAAAGGCGTACACAATGCGTGGGCCAACAAAGGTGAAGCCACGCTGTTTCAATTCCTTTGAAATAGCTGTGGACAGCTCGGTTGACGCTGGAATTTCCGGCAAGGTTCTGTAGTGGTTGACGATGGGCTTGCCGTCAACCCAGTCCCATAGCCAGCGCGAGAAGGAAACCGGACTGTTCATCATGGCGAGATAGCTCTGCGCATTAGTGACGGCGCTTTCAATCTTGCGCCGGTTTCTGATGATACGCGCATCTCCCATGAGCCTCGTGATGTCGGCCTCAGTGTAAGCGGCGATTTTTTGGGCGTTAAACCCGTCAAAGGCTGCGCGATAGCCTTGCCGCCGCCTCAGTATCGTGAGCCACGAAAGGCCGGCCTGCGCCCCGTCCAGAATAAGCGCCTCAAACAGTGCTTGGTCCCTCGTACAGGGAACGCCCCATTCCTCATCGTGGTAAGCGGTGTATAAGGCGTCGCCTAAACACCAAGGACAACGTGTCAGTTCCATGCACCCAGTATAACCTGAATCAGACACCTCTGTCAGGATATTGTGCTTGGCGCTCATTCTTACTCTTAATAGTTCTCCGCGCCTTTGCGTAACGTTATAATGCGCTGGCCTCTTTTCGATTTACAATTGCTTCATCTGTGAAGTATATGGGGATCAAGGCCACGGAGGAGATATGTATGGCAATAGCAGCGCAGTCGCGTCAGCCGCAGAAGGGGCTGACATTTGAGGATGTCTGGGCAATGTTTCAGGAAAGCAGGGCTGAACATGACCGAATCATCGCGGAAACGGACAAGAACGCCGGCAAAATGCCGGCGCGGGTTGACCAGGTAACGCAGAACGTCGACAAACTGTCGGCGCGGGTTGACCGGGTAACGCAAAACGCCGGTGGCCTTAACCGGTCTATCGGCGAACTGGTAGAGACCTTGATTGCCGCAAGGCTCTGGGAAAAGTTCGCCGCTTATCCGCACCCCATGACCGGGACTGAGCCTGCTGTTTATCGCTCCGCTGCTTTTGTCTTCCACGCTGTCAATGATTGGCCCGTGTTCTATTCCGTGAAGCCGGGTCAAGGGAGCGCTTTAAGCAACCGCAGTGAGCTTTCTATTAGCGAGGAAACGCACGCCAATTTTGTTGACAGCGGGGTTAAAGGGAGCGTTGAGGTTTGGAAAAGCGCCGGTAACGCTGAGGCTGAAGCAGCCGAGACCATGAGGCGTATCAAGGCGAGCTTGACGGGGTGTCATATTAGCGATGGCAAAGGCAGAAGGTCGATTTGGTTTAGAGCGCCGTATCGGCGGCTTCCCGGGCGGCCTTCTCCGCCGCTATCGCCGCGTCCCGCGCCGTCTTCTCAGCGCCTACCGCCGCGTCAAGCTCTGTTTGGTCTATCCAGCCGACGTTGTCGCTGAAGTATGTCCACGCCGCCGCGCCCGCTATAAGCTCCCACAGCCGTTATTGGCCGGAGTATCGTCCTTGATAACACGGCACAGGTAGTTCAGGGTAGGGCTCAGTGTCGCGGGGTTGGGTAAAGCAGCTTTGCTCCGCGTGGCGGGTAGCCACCTGTGAGTTGCCAGTCGCGCCCGCGCTATCGCCGCGTCCCGCAACCCCGCCTCAGCCGCTATCTTCGCATCCAGAGCCCGCTCCCGCTCCTCCTTAAGCAGGTTCCTCTGTTCCGCTAATTCGGCCATACCTTGCGCGCTCATTACACCGTCAATATCCGCTCCCATGACCTCATGGGGCGTCGCGCCGATAGGGTTCTCGCTGTCAACCCACACCGCGCCGTCATATACCTATTCCGTTCCCGTTTCGGCGTTATCCACAAAGTCATCAATAGCCGGATTCTCAATAGCCGCCGTGTCCGCCTCAGCCGCGACAACGCCGCGATGTTGAATGACATGCCACCGCGCCAGTCTTTATGTCCACTAACACGCGACGTCACCGTATCTTTGTTAGACCCCGTATCTCCGCTAAAAGATCATAGCGGCCACAGTACCGAAACCCGTCAATGACGTGGTCAATCGTGGCTTCGGTACTCACCGCGTAAGCGCCGACGCCGCATATCCACTGGCCTCTAGCGTCCACCCGCCGGACTTGGCGTACCGCTCACAAAGCTCGTGAGCGACGGAGCCCCTATCCCGCGCCTCAGCTGAAGTAAAAACCGGTCATTCACTATACCCGCCGTTTTCAAAACGTGGGTAACGCTGGGGACAACCACGTCCCCAGCGCGGTATTCGTGAAGCGCGGGATTAAACTCAAGCATAGCGCTTCGCTTGCGTTATATCGTTGAATTGTCGAACATCGGGAATCTCCCGCGTGTCGTGATAGGCTTTCGTCATCTGATTCAGCGCGGGCATATTCGGGAGCAGTGCCGTATCCGGCAGTTGTCCCGTCGCCACCGCTTGAATCAGCGATTTGAAATCAACAAGCTCGGCTTTCCAGTTGGCTGTGTCATTCTCAAATGGATTCATGCTAACTCCTTATCTTTTTTGTTACCTCGCGCCACCATTTCCGGTGGCGCGAGTCGTCATACCCAGACGCTAATCATCCAGATGTGGATTTTTCGTGTAGATGTGATTTACGCGCTTCATCGCTCTGCTTTTCTGGGTGAAGCCTTCCCGGTATACTTGTAAGCCCGCTATGGTGAGATGGGTGAAACGGGGGTTTCCTTTCGGCCTTAGCGGTTGTAAGGCATAAGTCGTGGCATTTCCGGGAAAGCGGCAGGTTAAAAAACTCATAAAAACTCCTTACTTTGGCAGCAAAGTTTTAGTTATACGTTGAAATTCACAAAACCCTTATTAAGGGTGTTCCGTAGTGGCGGCACGGACGCCACCGCCCCGGTAAATTTCAGATTTTTGGCGCATAAGTTCCGGCTGTTTACGACGTTGCCCGCCCCCTATAAAGCAATGTTTAGCATTGCGGGGGCGGGCAACGTGCCGGAATGAGGCGTGGGAAGGAGCGGAGCGACTAACCTAGCCGAATGGAGCCCAAGCCCCGAAGAGGCGAAGCGTAAACAGACCTGTTATACGAAATGCAAGCCCACTTTCGTTAGCTGCTGCCACGGATGGCAGCGGGTCTTTCAATTTACCCTCCTGTAAAACCTCTTGTTATGTACAAACAAGAAGTAAAATAAGCCGCCACATAGCAAATATATGGCGACAGGTATATACATGAAAAATGCGGTATACCTAATCATCATATAAATTGCCAATACAACAAGTAAGGCAAAAACTACGAAATAGCAGACAGTAAATGCAATGGCCCATTCCCGCGGTATATTTACAACGAGGTTTTGTATTATGCTTATAGGACTCACAAAGCAAATTTCCGGTTGTTGCCTTTGCCCATATCCGCAACGCTTGCAGATATGTTGCCCGTTTGAGAAATCCATGCACTCATCGCAATACCAATTACCGCATTTTATGCACAGATTATTAGCCTGCCGCTCTGGGTGAATTGCGCAATTCATCCGAAAGTGTAGGTTGATTTGCCGGAGCCATCAACCCCCTCCTTTGCCATGCCCTTGGCGACAAGTTTTTTAACAGCGGTCTCTGCCTCGTCCATGTCCAGGTGAGAACTTGACATGATTTGCCGCAATGTCAAAACTGGCGTTTTATCAGCAAGAGCAAGGATGACTTTCTCCGGGCTTAACTTCGGTTGCCCAATTTGTGGAGCAGATGGCGCCGATGAATCCTGCGGAGCTACCGCTGTTGGAGCGGTTACATTCACAACAACATTTTGGGTCTGATTGCCACCCGCCATATTGCTATGCAAAAGGTTGTAATTGTCAACTTGCCCACCCAAAGTGAATAAATCGATCAACCAGCCAATCCCCGCCACACCCGCTGTGCAAAGGTACAGTATGCCCGTTCCGATTTTTTCGAGGTAAAACCGATGCGCTCCGAAAATCCCAAGAAAAAACCACAGAAGGTATGCAACCCCTTTTGATTTTATCTTTACGTATGCCATGTTCTTCCTCCTAATGGAAAAAATTTATGCTTTTGCCCCGCCACAGATGGCGGGACTTCCCTACCTTCCGAGACGTTTGGGCTTGCATTTCGTATAACTACCTGTATACGAACCCTGTCGTATACCCTTCCTTAACGCGGCGGTTCCCGCAGCCAACGGCCGCTTTCACGGAACGCCTTCCGCGCCTTTTGTACGCCACGTTTATAAACGCGCTTTAATGCGACGTACCCGCATATCCGTCATGCCTGTTGTTGTTTTATATGTGCCTCCTTTACGGTATCACCGCCGAAGCTACCGGTTCCCACTGCCCAGCCTCGCCCTTCCGGTTCTCGTAGCGGCAGCAGACATAGACCGTCTTACCCGCGTCCTCCGCGTCAAAGATGAGCTTCTCCTTCCCCCGCCGCGTAAACCGGTAGTGCTGGAGACCCTTTCCGTCAGCTGGAACCTTCATCAGGCAGCGCTTATCCAGCGCGGCCTGCTCCAGCGTGGCTCCGCCTTGGG
>JAISAE010000085.1 GCA_031266875.1 Treponema sp. | reverse complement strand
AACGCGGTTTTGGTCAGGGCGCATTCATCATCGGGCCAGCCATACGCGGCTTTGGCAGCCGAGTCCGCCAGTTTTACCTGCCACATTGCCATAAGGTCAACAAGTTTTTCCTCCTGTGTCGGAATCCAGTCCACACGTTTAGTCATATCCGCTCCTTTCCACGCATTATCTGCGCGTTTTACACTGATATATGCGCCCATATCTACAATATTGACGCATTTCTTATTGATATATGCGACTATATCTATAATATTGACGCATTTTCTATTGGTATATGCGTCCAATAGCCTTCATTGACGCATATATCAATGATATATGCGCCCTTTTTTATGTGATAGGCGCATATATTACCTATATAGAAGCATTATATCATACTCAAAACGCATTTGTCAAGAACATAAAAGCCTTTTTCACACAGAAACTTTGACCAAAAGGAAAGACTGCGGTACGTAGCCGTTATGCGGGAATGTTATGTCAATATGTTCTTGTGCCGCCATGTCATAGTCATATAACGTTCCGGCTGTATGCGGCGTTTTTTTGCTTTTATATTCTTCCTCCAGTTAATATTCCATATAATTTTGGTAATAACTTTTTAAATATTATTCCAAATATTAATGAAACAAAAATTCCAAAAAATATCATAAAAAAATATCCAACTAATATATACACACCATTTAATGGAATTACTTTTGTGTATATTTTTAGTAATTGGGACATTATTATAATATGAGCCGCATATACAAAAAATTGATATTTTTCAAGCCGATCCAATATTTTATACAGTTTTATGTTTTCTATAAAGTATTGGGATATTTTTAAGATAAACATACACCCTATTAGTATGTTTATCTTATGTAAAATCGGCATACTGCCAACAAAGAAATATTCCAGAATAATGGTTATGCCATAAATAACCGATAAGTCCAAGATTTTTATTTCGTTAATATTTTTTATACCAAGATCGTATTTTACAATATAATAACCAAAGGCAAAAAACAAGAGCGCTTCCGGTGAAACAATATATATATTTATATTGTTTGTCCATAGAATAAAAAACAATATAAATATTCCTATTGGAAATTTGTCTATAAGTTTCTTTATACCAATAAAGAAAATGTTCAAGATGAACAAATCGCGTAAAAACCAAAATGGCCCAAGTAATGGATGGCCATCTCCATTTCTGTATGTAATTTTACCCCAGAATACATCTATCCAGTCAATAACTCCATAATTTTTTATTAAATAATCCGGATTAGTCATAAAAAACTGCCTAGTAAAAGGTAAAGTCTGTACCAGATAATAGAACAATACCAACAATAAATTCCACAAAAAATATGGCAACAAAATGGTTCGACATTTCTTTTTCATTGTAGGAATATATTTTTGTTCCTTGAAATATAAGAAATAAGCGGAGAACAGAAAGAACATAGGAACCGCTATTGCTGTAATAATTCCTATAAGCCTTTGAACATTTTCCACATAATCAGGGATTACTACCATTATATTTCTTTGGGAAAATGTTTTTGTAGAAATTCCATTATGAATGATAACCACAAAAATTATTAGCAAAAAACGTAGTGAGTTTACTCTTTTAGATAATAAAGGGTCTACTGCTGTTTGCTGTTTGCTGTTTGCTGTTTGTATTATTATACACGAAAATTCTCCTTTTGTCAAGGGGGTCTTACCCCACTTGGGATAAGTGTATACCAATTTTATTTTATCCGTCAAGTCCTTTTTTATAAATTTACAGAAAATTCAAAACGTTTAGGGTCATACCTTAGCATACCCTCCAAACGTATTATGCCAAGCGTTGTCATCGGGAAGCTAAAAGGTGAAAGAACTTTCCCAATGCCGCTCGTCAGCGGATGATTGTTCAGCGTAAGCGTTCCTCTGATACTTTTCGCCCATTTTCCCAAATAGCGCGAAGCATGGGGACGCCGTTCAGGTATAGTTCTTCAATTTCTCGATTGGTTCCTGTGCCGTCCTGTTGCACGGTTCGTTCCAGTATGTCGTTGTTATAGTTCCGTTCCATGATACGGTCATTATCCTGATTATACTCAAACTCGGTACGGCGCTCATTATGACCGCTTTTCCATACGACTGAGACAAGCCGGTCTCCGTTCCATGTTTGATAGGTTTCACTCACGACCGTGCCTTCCGCGTCCCGTTGCGTTTCGGTGAGGATGCGGCCTCGCTCGTCAGTGGTAAAAACAATCCCTTCGCTACTAACGGAGGAGGCTGTTTCCGGCAAGACGCTGGCGCTGTAGACCTGGCTGGGGTTGATAAAGTTGATATCAGGCGCGGAACCGGGCCGCGGGAACTGGAGCCGCGTTGTCCGCGTTGCCGCGACAGCAGGCGCGGGGACACTGGTGTCAGACACCGCGCTGATGTCTGACACCAGCGCGGTGTCTGAGGTCAGGTTAGTGCCAGATACCGTGCTGGTATCTGACACTGTTCCGGCGCCAGAGGCCATACCGGTGCCAGAGGCGCCAGACACTTCGTCTTCGGCAGCCGTGTGGTACACCCGATCAACAGCGCGGAGGGACGCGGCGCGGGTATAACGGTAATAGTCAGTGGTGAGGAGCGTTAAGGGCGATAGCTCACCGTCTTCGGTGGGCGCGGCGCGAACACTGGTTTCCACGCGGATAAGTGTTTTTCCATTATAGAAATAGCCGGTGAAGGTTTCGGAGCTGTCTTCCGCGAACTGGCGCTCCTCGCTTATCAGATAGTCCACGTTGTACACTTCGATAAAACCGCTGGAGGCCGGCTCATCAAAGACGGAAACAAGCCGCGTGGTTCCAGCGCTGTCCTTGAATATCCACTGTCGCCGCGTCTGTACCCCATTTTCATACAGTGTGTGTAGTTCAATATGAAAGGCGCTGTTGTAGTAAGGAAGCAGGAGCGGGGGAAGTTCCTCCTCGCTCGCCTCGTCAATTGACAGGCAATAGCGCTCGCGCAGGGCAATGAATCGGGAATAGAGCGGCTCAAGCGTCATACCGGCAGCGTTAGACAGGTACCAGTCTTCCGCTGTCGCGCTTTCAAGCGCCAGCAGAAACAGCGCTGCCATGAACGCTTTGACTTTACGCAAGGCCGATAAAGGCTGTGGCATAGTCGTGAGGATCGAAATCGCTGATGTCTTCATACTTTTCTCCGTTACAGACAAAAACCACAGGCAAACCCAATTCCTCAGCTAAGGAAAAAACCACCCCGCCTTTGGCGCTTGAGTCTAGCTTCGTGAGAATCACACCGTCCAGAGCAACCGCGTCACGAAAGGTCTCAGCCTGTACCATCGCATTCCGTCCGGTGGTGGCGTCAAGCACGAGGTATTTGATATAACGCGCACCCTTTGCCTTGTTTTCCACAATGCGGTCTATCTTTTTTAACTCTTCAACCAGCGCCAGCTTGGTATGCATCCGGCCCGCAGTATCCACGATGATAAGATCACCGCCTCCGGCCTGCGCCGCCTCAAGCGCGTCATAAACTACCGCAGCCGGATCGCCGCCGTGCTTGTGGGCGACAACCCGTATCCCCAGTCGCTCGCCATGAAGCTTGAGCTGCTCAATGGCCGCGGCGCGGAAGGTGTCGGCGGCAGCGAGGATTGGCTTTTTACCCTTGGCGCGGTAACAGGCGGCGAGCTTCGCCACGCTCGTGGTCTTTCCCACGCCGTTCACACCCAGCAGGAGAAACACAGTAACGCCGGTGGCGCTGGCCGCGTCAGGCGCTCGCGTAGGAATAAGCGATTCCTCAAGCAGGCGGGCAAGGGCGCGGCGCGCCTCTTCAGTATCGCTTATCTTTTCTTTCTTACACACTGAACGCAGTTTATCCGCGATCTTGTACGCTCCTTCAGCGCCAAAATCGCCCTCGATCAGGAGGTCGGTCAGTTCCTCAAATAGTTCCTCGGAGATCGCCTTTTTGATCCCAAAGAAATTTTTTAACCGTTCAGCAAACTTTAATAATCCCATGTTATTCCTTCTTCACTTTTTATTATCTGAGGAATTTTCTCGCCAGCGGCATGTGTATAACGGAATATACGATAGATGCTTTCAGCCGTGGTCAGGCCAAACACAACCCATAGCCCAATAGAGATGTAGTGATCGCGTGTTGCCCTATCATAAAGGTCTTGGTTATTAACTGAAAGGTGATTGTATGCGCTTACTTCCGCCGCTGCCACAGCCCCAAACACAACCGCTATGGGCAGGGCAATCCAGAAGCGCCCAAAGGCGTTGTAAAACGCTTGTCGCGCCTGAGCCACTCGCTTCTCTTCAGGGTCAGGGAACGGCTTCAGCTCTATGTTTACCATATCCGTTACCCCGCCTGAAACTACTGCCTTAGCCTCGCCTTCATCGCTTTCCATATAAAAATATTCCATCTGATTAAACGGCATATCCAGCGTAAACGGCGTCTGTCCGACATACAACGCGCCCCGATAGAGCGCGGCGTCAGCCTCCGGCGTATCAAGCGTAAGGGACTCAAGGGCAAGGGGACTAAGGCTTATAAACAGATCGGCAAGCTCCCCGCTATTGATCTCAAGTGTAGTTGAAAACGTCGTATGGTTATCCGCATAGCTTTCAATAACGATTTCCCCTGGCGGGTATTCGGTAGCACTCAGTTCCCCAATACTCGCAAATGCGCCATCCACGAGTATGAGCGCGTCCACCGGCTCGGTCTGTATCGCAAGTGCGCCGGGCGACGCTCCAGAAATTGCCCCCACAAACCTAGCCGCCACTTCGCTTAACGCGGTTTGGGTATCTTCTATAGAAAAGATGATGCTATCTTCATATTCCCAGGCTTTGGCACGGGTATACAAACGTATCCAGAGATGCGTTCTCCCCTGAAGATCGCTTACCACCAGCCGCAGAAAGCCATCCACATTCTGCTTAACACAGAACTGGTATTCCCCTCCTGTTTTAGGCGCGGCAGGAAAGGTTCCCTGAGTGCTGGCCGCGCTGAGTTTGAATATTGGCCGTTCTTCAATAAGAGGCGTTTCTTCGATGGTATGCGCGAGATCAGCCTCAAGCTTTTCTATCTCCGCGTCAATCGTTTGCAGCGATTTCTGGTATTTCCACTCAGGATACCCCTGATACACCAGCTTATCGCGGTCAGCGCGCTTGGTTTCCAGCTTTTTGGCCGCGTCTGAGCGCGCCTTTGACCAGACATAGTCCTCATAATAAGCGTATTCTCCGGTTTCCCGTATTCGCTTATTCACCGTATTCAGGGCATTCACCAAGCTCCTGTTTATAAGATCGCCGATGCTTTGCCGTGAAACAGCCAGCGCGGAAACATCAGCCGCTGTTATCACGAGTGTCCATTCAGGGTTCTTTGGCGCGGCCACCTCCTGTTTCGCCGCTGGAAAGACCAGCGCAGCTGCCATGAACAGGCAAACGCCGAAACTTGTTTTAAGCGTGTGTGTTATTCCAGGCAAAACGCAGGTACTCCTCAATAAAAAGATCGATGCCCCCGTCCATAACCGCCTGTATATTGCCGGTTTCCACCTTGGTTCGGTAATCCTTAACCATGGTGTAGGGCTGAAACACATAACTCCGTATCTGATTGCCCCATGAGATATCTTTCTTCTCCTGCGCAAACTTCTCATTTTCCCTTTCCTTTTCTTGCCGGTAATACTCGTAGAGCCGTGCGCGTAACATACTCATGGCAGTGGCGCGGTTCATGGTTTGACTGCGCTCGCTCTGGCAGGCAACCACAATGCCTGTGGGCAGGTGGGTAAAACGCACAGCGCTGTCGGTCTTGTTGACGTGTTGACCGCCCGCTCCGCCGGAACGATAGGTATCCACGCGGAGGTCTTCGGGACGCACCTCCACTTCAATAGAATCATCCAGCACCGGGAAAACATAGACTGACGCAAAAGAGGTATGCCGCCGTGCATTAGCATCGAATGGCGAAATGCGCACCAGCCGGTGAACGCCGCTTTCCCCCTTGAGGTAACCATAGGCATACGCGCCTTCGATCTTGGCGGTCGCGGACTTAACACCGCCCTCAGCTTCAAGCATATCCACCTGCTCAATCGAAAAGCCGCGCCGTTCAGCCCAGCGTAAGTACATACGGTAGAGTATTTGAGACCAGTCGCAGGCTTCGGTTCCGCCCGCGCCCGCGTGAATCGTGAGGAAGCAACCGTTCTTGTCAACTTCGCCACTCATCAGCTCCAGAAGGTTCTGCTTCTCATAGCGACTCGACAGAATCTTGAGCGTAGCCTCAATCTCAGCGTCCTCGCTCTCGTCTCTGGCCTCATTCGCAAGCCCGTACAGCGTAACAAGATCGTCAATACCAGCGCGCAATTCTTTCCAGGGTTCGTAGCGGCTCTTGAGCGCCTTGAGTTCCCCCATCACCTTTTCGGCGCTGGCCGTGTCATTCCAGAACCCAGCCATGCTGGTTTTCTGTTCCAGCGCCGCGATACGTTCCGCAAAACGAGCGTCCTCAAAGACACCTCCAAGTTTCATAGATTTGTGCCTGCAATGTTTCAATAGGGGCGCCCAGTTCAGATAACAACATCGTTTCCTCCTAAATTATACCTTTGTTTCTACTATACCCTTACCTTCCTAGCAACATCAACCGCAAGCCCAGTAGCAGGCAAGCGCCTCCTTGCGCCTAGAGAAAGTATGAGCCTATATCCTTGACAAACGTCGTCTCCCTTCACTATATTTCTTGCGTGCCGCTCTTAGAGCGGCCTATCTTACAAGCAAGGGACTGTACATGGCACTTTTAGCCTTCCAGTTTGAACATCGAACCATGAAAACAGCCGCCTTATAAAGGAAATTGCTATGAAAAGCACGTATGGAAACAGTGCAGACAAAGAATGTGCTGTTATGAACAAGCCCAGGGCCCTGTTTGTACTACAAATGGCTGCTTCGACAGGGCAGTCAGCCCTCCCTGTCCGTAAATTCCTTACCCCCCCCCCCCTGTTTGCCCTAAACACTCGTACAAGAGGGGTCCGGTATTACAAAAACTGCTTGCGCTCGCAACGCTAATCCCGCTTCTCTTCTTTACCGCCTGCCCTAATCTCACCAACGAGCCAGACAAACCCACGGTTACCAGCGTTACAGTAAGCCCAGTAATTGCGGCTGTTGCCAAAGGCGCGACCCAGCAGTTTACCGCCACGGTAAATGGAACCAGCAACCCAGGCCAAACAGTTACCTGGACCGTAGAAGGCAGCGGAACCGGAACAATCGTCAGTTCCAGCGGCTTCCTCTCCGTAGCTGTCAATGAAACCGCCACGGCCCTTATTGTCCGGGCAACTTCCACTGTTGACACAGGCAAGTCCGGCACAGCAATCGTTACCATAAGCAGTGGGGGCGTTCCCACGGTTACCAGTGTTACGGTAAGCCCAGCAACTGCGGCTGTCGTCAAAGGCGCGACCCAGCAGTTTACCGCCACGGTAAATGGAACCAGCAACCCAGGCCAAACCGTTACCTGGACCGTGGAAGGCGGCGTAACCGGAACAAGCATCAGTTCCAGTGGCCTCCTCTCCATAGACGCCAATGAAACCGCCGCGACTCTGACCGTGAAAGCCACCTCCACCGTTGACACCAGCAAGTCCGGCACAGCAAGCGTTACCGTGTATGCCAGTAATGATGAGCTTCCCACGGTTACCAGCGTTACGGTAAGCCCAGCAACTGCGGCTGTTGCCAAAGGCGCGACCCAGCAGTTTACTGCCACGGTAAATGGAACCAGCAACCCAGGCCAAACCGTTACCTGGACCGTGGAAGGCGGTGGAGCCGGAACAAGCGTCAGTTCCGACGGCCTTCTCTCCGTAGGGACCAATGAAACCGCCGCAACCCTTACCGTGAAGGCCACCTCCACTGTTGACTCAAGCAAGTCCGGCACGGCAAGCGTTACAATAAGCGGCAACGACGGCAGGAACCTCATCACCAGCATTGCCGAAGTCCAGACTTACCTGAGCGCCGCTTCCAACGGAGCGACTGCCGCTGACCCCGTGTCCCTGGATGTACGGCTTAATCTCGCGGATACCTCAGACGGCTGGACTGCCCTCCTGGACGCGATACAGACCGCAAACAAGTTCGTCGCTCTGAACCTGTCCGCCTGTACCCTATCCGGCACGGAATTTGATCCGGGTGAGACCGCTACCGGCGAAAGCAAGATCGTGTCCCTAGTCCTGCCCAACACGGCGAAAAGCATCAAGGGAACCTATGACAAGAACTCAAGCTTCAAGAACTTTACCGCCCTGACTAGTGTCAGCGGCTCCGCTGTGGAAACCATCGGCTTTGGCGCCTTCATGGACTGCACCACCCTGACCTCGGTGAGCCTCCCGCAGGCAACCTCCATCGGTGATTACGCCTTCGCCTCCTGCACCGCCCTGACCTCGGTGAGCCTCCCAGCGGCAACCTCCATCAGTGATGGCGCCTTCTACAGCTGCACCGCCTTGACCTCAGTGAGCCTCCCAGCGGCAACCTCCATCGGTGATTACGCCTTCGTCTACTGCGCCGCCCTGACCTCGGTGAGCCTCCCAACGGCAACCTCCATCGGTGATGGCGCCTTCTCCTCCTGCGACGCCCTGACCTCGGTGAGCCTCCCGGCAACCCTGATAACAATCAATGGCAATCCTTTTAGTGGTTGTATAAATCTGGCAACCATCACCGTTGCCTCCGGCAATCTCAACTATTCAGCCCAGGACAATATGCTGCTGAATAAAGCCGGAACAACGCTTATCGCGTATCCCAGCGC
>JAISAE010000015.1 GCA_031266875.1 Treponema sp. | reverse complement strand
GAGGCTTGAGGCTTGAGGCTTGAGGCTTGAGGCTTGAGGCTTGAGGCTTGAGGCTTGAGGCTTGAGGCTTGAGGCTTGAGGCTTGAGGCTTGAGGCTTGAGGCTTGAGGCTTGAGGCTGTATATCTAAAAGTCTTGTTAAAAGCATAGCAGAAAATATATACCGTTTGTATAAAGAATTCAGCACGTTTTAGAGAAAATTTCCTATAGATACCCTGCGCTGTATCAAATGGGATGACACGGTTATTAGCCTGATCAATAAAACAAACGCGGCGCGCTTCACGGCGCGCTGCCATAACGAGACAGCGCGTCAGTACACGCGGACGCGGTGTGTGGACACGTCGAGAGTGTGGCGTATTTCTCGATGGCTGGCTACGGTCGTACTGCTTTGTTTATCCCGCCTCTGTCTTATGTTGCGAATACCATATCAATCATTGCGTGCCTGTTAACTTTCGCTATGGTTTTATGGTTATATACACATACGATTGTAAGGAGCTTATGAAACATGATTGAAGTGCAAGGACTTAGTAAACGGTACGGGATGGTCGAAGCGGTGAAGGATGTGTCTTTCTCTGTGGGACAGGATCAGGTACTAGGCTTCCTTGGGCCAAACGGAGCGGGGAAGACCACCATTATGAAAATCCTTACGGGTTTTCACTTTCCCAGCGCCGGAACCGCGTTTGTGGACGGGATTTCCGTGCAGGAAGAGCCGGTTGAGGTGAAAAAACGCATCGGCTACCTGCCAGAAAGTGTGCCTTTGTATGGGGATTTGACGGTGAACGAGTACCTTTCGTTCATGGCCGATGTGCGGCAGGTTCCTAAGCCTGAGCGAAAAAGGGTGATACGGCAAAGCGTTGAATCCTGCGGGCTTGGGGTTATGGTGGGGCGGCGTATTGAGACGCTTTCCAAGGGGTATAAGCAGCGGGTGGGGTTGGCGCAGGCCATTCTCCATGATCCGCCGATTCTTATCCTTGATGAGCCGACCACTGGCCTTGACCCAAACCAGATCATCGAGATTCGCTCGCTCATAAACGAGCTGGGTAAACGCAAGACAGTGATTCTTTCCACGCATATCTTGCAGGAGGTTGAGGCGATCTGTTCGCAGGTACTCATCATCAACGATGGCCGTATCGCCGCGCAGGGCAGGCCGGACGAAATTGCCGCGTCGCTCAAGGGAACCGATACCTGGCACGTGCTGCTCAAGGGCGCGTCTGTTGCGGGCATTGAGGAACGGCTCCCGCGTCTTGACGGAACCCTCAGCGTGGACGCGCTTGAGGCGGCGGATGGCGCGGTACTGGCGCGTTTCTCGGCGCGGGGCGGGGAAGCACTTGATGGCGAGCGTATCTTTGACTGGGCTGTTGCCGAAGGACTCAAGATTGTGGGCATGAACCGGAAGAAGCTCAGTCTGGAAGACATCTTTGTAAAGCTGACCTCAGAACAGAGTTCCGGCGGCGCGGTGTCTAGCACTGGCGCGGCGTCCGGCGGCGCGGTCTCTGGCACTGGCGCGGTGTCTGGTGCTGGCGCAGCGTCTGGTGGCGCGGGGTCTGGTGCTGGCGCGATGTCTGGCGGCGCGGGGTCTGGCACTGGCGCGGTGTCTGGCGCCACAGGAGGTTCCTTATGAGCAACATAATGGCGCTGGCGAAGAAGGAACTGTATTCCTATAGCGTATCGCCGGTTCTGTATGGGATTACCGTATTCTTCCTACTCTTTGTCTCGATATGGCTGTTTTATTACCAGCACTTCTTTGCTATGGACAGCGCAAGTCTCCGTGTTTTTTTTGCGGCGTTTCCGTTGGCTTTCATCATGGTGATTCCAGCAATAACCATGAAAAGCTGGGCAGAGGAACGCAAGCTGGGGAGCATTGAGCTTCTGCTCACCATGCCGTTCTCGGACTGGGACCTCGTGCTGGGGAAGTTCATCGCCTCATTCACGGTTATTGCCGGGATACTGGCGCTTACGCTTCCTGTGCCACTCAGCCTTCTGCCGCTGGGGAACTTTGACGGCGGGGTCATCGCCGGTGAGTATGTAGGCGCGTTGTTACTTGCCGCGTCAAGCGTGGCGCTTGGGCTACTCCTGTCCTGCCTGTCTAAGAATCAGGCCGGAGCTTTTCTTGGCATAGCAGTTGTGTTGCTGGTGATAACCCTGATCAGCCAGGTTACCCAGAGCTTCAATCTGCCGCTCCCATTGAGCGAGGCGCTTAACTTTGTTTCCCTGTCCTTTCACTTTGAGACTTTTTCCAAGGGCATTATTGACACGCGGGACATGGCCTTCTTCATACTAACAACGCTGCTGTTTCTCTTCCTTAACACCCGCGTCCTGCTGTTTAGGAAATGGAGGTAGCTTTGAAAACACAACATGTCATTATCACGGTGTTGAGCATTGCCGCCATTGCGCTTGGCCTGCTCATAAGCCGAAACATCTGGTTCAGGCTCGATCTTACCACAGACCAGATGTATACCATTTCCGATGTTTCGCGGAACCTCTACACCGAGATTCCGGATCAGGTGGGGATTACCTATTACCTCTCTGAAAAGCTCTCAGCCGTACACCCGATCCCTGGCGAGATCGAAGACCTTTTGCGCGAATACGCCGCCTACTCGCATGGCAAGATTCGGGTTTCTGTGCGCGATCCGGTTAAGGCAAACCTCACCATGGAGATGGAAATGCTCGGCATCCAGCCCCAGCAGATACAGACTGAGGAGCAGGATCAGATGAGTCTTGCCACAGTTTACTCTGGCATTGCCATCGAATACCTTGATCAGGTGGAAGTCCTGCCGATGGTGTTCTCACTTGATACCCTTGAATACGATCTGACGAGCCGCATACGCTCTCTGGTTCAGGGGAGTACACGGGAGATTGGCGTGCTTGTCGGTGATTCTACCCGTAGCCTCTCCAATGATTACGAGTATATTGGGCAGATTTTCGATATGTCAGGCTTCCGCCTACGCGAATTCAGCGCCGGCGAAGAGATTCCGGCCAGCCTGCCCGCGCTCTTCGTATTGGGCGGGACTGAATATCTGGACGATTGGTCGCTCTACCGTATTGACCATTACATTCAGAACGGCGGCAAGGTACTCTTTGCGGTTGAGGGGGTGTTTATTGATACCCAGAGTATGCCCACGGCGCGGCTTATGACGGATCAGGGACTTCTCTCCATGGTTTCGTTTTACGGAGCAACGGTTAAGCCTGAACTGGCGCTTGACCGGTCCGCGCTTTTCCTGACGTATACGACGCAGAACGCTTACGGCGCTCTGCAACAGCGCTATGTTCAATACCCGCTCTGGATTGGGATATTGTCCCAGAACGGGAATCCGAGCCATCCGCTTACGGCGCGTTTTAACGGCCTTGACCTGTTCTGGCCGAACCACCTTGAGCTGAAGCCGCCGGAAGGCACACAGGCTGAGGTGCTTTTTACCAGCACGGAACAGGCGTGGCTTGAGACTACGGATTTCTCCGTCAGCCCAGACGCCCCCGCGTATCTTCTGGAAGCTGAGGCCACCAATACCACCGGGAAGAAGACGTTTGCGGCTGCGCTTTCCGGCGTTTTTCCCAGCTATTTTGCGGGCGCGTCAAAGCCCACACGGGAAGGTTTCGCAGAGGAACTGCCTGAGCTGCCCGCCACTGCCAAAGAGTCGCGTATCATTGTGATCGCGGACAGCGACGTTGGTTCAAGCTATATACAGCGCCGGCAGAACCTCGATTTCCTGGTACAGGCCGCGCTCTGGCTCTGCGCTGATGACGACATCATCAGCATCAGGAGCCGTCAAAGCGATGGCGCACGGCTGGACAAGATTGCAAACCCGCAGAGAGAAGCGGCGGCTATGAGCTGGGCGCGTACGCTTAACGTGATCCTGATCCCGCTCACGGTGATCATCGTGGGCGTATGTCTGGCATGGCAGCGGCAACGCAGAGCAAAAGGAGGAAGCGAAAATGTCTAGCACTGGTATGAGTGTTTATACAAAAAAGGTTTACCGGAAGATATACATTCTTGCCGGCCTAGTCGCGGCGCTGGCGCTTATCTACACGGCGACCCTCATCTTCGAGCCGGAGCGGATAAACACACGCAACGCAAACTATGCATGGCTTGACGAAAAATGGGTTGAGCAGGCTGACCATATCGAACTTATTCACGACCAGACAAACATCAGCCTTGCGCGGAAGAACAGCGAGTGGTTTGTTACCCGCGATGGCATTGACTATCCGGCGAAACAGCTTCGCGTTGAAGACCTGCTCCATGTGCTGTCAAGCAAGGCCCCGTATCTGCTGCGGGGTTCCTCTTCCCATGAGCGATTTGGACTTATCGAGGATAGCGCAGACCACATCGTGATTCGAGGCGGCCTGTCCGAAACCCCGCTCCTTGACCTACTTGTAGGGGAGGCTGACACGCTGGGCGCGGTATACATGCGTAAAAACAATCAGGACGAGGTTCGCTCAAGCGCAAGCAGCACGATAGCCTCCTATGCCCTCAGTTCCGTTACGTCGTGGTATAACCTACGCCTCTTCCCGGATACCGGAACCGCTTCGACCGGTGTTGACGCGGTTCAGCGCGTAGTTATCCATGCGCCGCCTGCCGTCTCTGACACCAGCGAGGAGGAAGCGCCACCTGTGCCAGTGTCAGAGCAAACCCTGACGCGGAATGGGAGCGGCTGGCTCATCTCGGACTCGTCCGGTGAGCGGGACGCCGATGTTCAGCAGGTTGAGTCGTATATTCGGGGGCTTCTTGATATTGAGGGGGATGATTTTGTTACCTCAATACAGGCCAGCGATCCGGTTTTTGATGTAGGCTGGGTAAGGCTGGAACTGGGGAACGGTAGCAGCCGCGTCATCAGGCTCGGCCCGCCACTGGAAAACAGCCGCCACAGCGCGATTGCCGAAGGCAGCAATGCGCGGACCGGCTTTGTGTTCGCCCTGTCTGAATGGCGCAAGAACACGCTCTTCACTTTCTAGCTTCAACGCCTGCTGTGTACCCAGGACGTTTAGCCGTCTTGGGTACACAGCGGCAAAGAGAAAGTGGCGGGGGATTCTTGACTGAACCGGTCTATACAGACCTCCCGATAAAACGTATGATATACGCATGAGGCGCCTATGACTGAGCCTGCTATGTATAACTCACTATCAAACAATAAGTTACGTAACAAAATTCTCGAAGCCTTCACCGGCTCTAACGCTCTGCTGTCAGTGGCGGTGGTTTTGCTCGGCTTCTTTGTCGGAACCATTCTGATTCTGCTGGTAGGCCGGAATCCGGGTGGTATGTACTCAGCAATCGTACAGGTTACCACAGGTCTGGACCTGCGTTCAGGACGCTGGAACGCACGCTACATTGGCGAATGGCTGGTCATGTCTCTGCCGCTCATACTCTGCGGCTTCTCAATGGCATTCGCGGCGCAAACCGGCCTCTTCAACATCGGCGCGGAGGGGCAGTACATCGTGGGGCTGACAGCGGCTCAATTCGTGGCCATCTACGGCCCGCAAGTTCCAGGGCTGCACTGGGCGCTGGCGCTCGTCGCGGCGCTGGCAGCAGGCGCGGTCTGGGGCGGCGTGGTTGGCTTCCTCAAGGCAAAGTTCAGCGTATCAGAGGTCGTGGCTACCATCATGATGAACTATATCGCCTACTATGCTTCCCGCTACTTCACCCTGCTGATACCGGGCAGTAACACCTTTCAGACGCCGCCGTTTCCGGCAACAGCGCGGCTGTCCAGCCCCTTTCTAGAAGCCATCACCAACCAGTCCCGCCTGAACTATGGGCTATACATCACCATCGTTGCGATCCTGTTTTACTGGATCGTTATGGGCAAGACGCGGCTGGGGTATGCGCTGCGGGCTACAGGCTTCAACAAAGACGCGGCGCGTTATAGCGGCATCAGCGTCAACAGTAACATCACGGCGGCAATGGCGATCAGCGGCGCGTTTGCCGGACTCGCGGGCGCGGTAGTGGCGCTCGGCCTGTTTTCGTCCGGGCGCGTGCTTTCCACGCAGGACGGCTACGGCTTTGACGGCATCGCCGTGGCGCTCGTGGGGAACAGCACCGCGTGGGGAACCGCCCTGTCCGGCCTCTTGTTCGGTATGCTCAAGTCAGCCCAGCCTCTGATGCAATCGCGCCAAATCCCCAAAGAAATCACCTCGATCATCATGGGGCTGGTCGTGGTCTTTATATCCCTTCGCGCTGGTGTCCGTATCTTTATTGACTGGCGGATGAAAGAACACCTCAAAGCGCACAAAGCGGCCCAGGAAACACCAGGAGTGTCCGACCAATGAATCTGCTTAACATGCTTCCGTCTATCCTGATGATCGTCGCGCCCATACTCATTGCCGCCACCGGCGGTATGATCTGCGAGCGCGCTGGCGTGGTTAACATCGCGCTGGAAGGACTCATGTCTATCGGCGCAATGGCTGCCGCGACCACCCATGTACTACTGGAAAACAGCGTCGGCTTTTCGATACCGTTGGCGCTGTTTATAGGCGCGTTCTTCGGCTGTCTCTTTTCACTGATTCACGCCTTCGCCTCCATCAGCCTCCGCGCTGATCAGGTTATCTCTGGCACTGGCATCAACCTCTTAGCTAACGGCATCACGGTTTTCTTCTGTCAACTACTCTTTAGAATGGACCGCACGATGAATCCCCGCATGGGTATGCTTCCCGGTCCTGGCGGTATCTATCCCACCGCGTGGATTGCCCTTGTGATTCTGCTGATAAGCTGGTTTGTGTTATACAAGCGGCCAATCGGCTTACGCCTCCGCGCCTGTGGCGAGCATCCGCAGGCGCTGGCATCTGCCGGCGTCAATGTGCTGACAATCCGCTACGCCGCCGTGCTTATTTCAGGTGCGCTAGCCGGACTTGCTGGCGCGTGCATTGTGCTGACGCAGGACATTCAGTACACCCAAACCACCATCAACGGTAAGGGCTTTATCGCCCTTGCCGCGGTTTCGTTTGGCCGCTGGCTTCCGCTTGGCATACTGGGCGCGTCATTTTTATTCGGCGCGTCATCAGCACTCGCGGTAAACATCGTCAACATAAAAAGCCTACAGTTTATTCCGTCTGAATTCTTCAGCGCCCTGCCCTATTTCATCACTCTGATAACACTGGTGTTATTCAGCGGCAAAGACTACGCGCCCCGCGCATCAGGTCAGCCGTATGACAAAGGCCGGAGTTAAGAAAGCGCACAATTATGCGTGAGTGCGGCTCCCCACTAAGCTAGCGCGGGAAGTCGCGGTAGGCTAGCGCGGGAATGGGTACTAGCCTAGTACCGGATCGGGTACTAAGCTAGCGCGGGAAGTCGCGGTAGCCTAGCGCGGGAACGGGTACTAAGCTAACGCGGAAAAGCGCGGTAGCCTAGCGCGGGAAGTCGCCGTAACCGAGCGCGATAAACCCGCGCTACCCTACCGCGACAAACCTCGTCAGCCGAGCGCGAGAACCCGCGCTAGCTTAACTTTAAAATAAACTAATGATTGTAATAACCTTTGCCATGAAGTAAAATGTTTTTATACCATAAGGAGGCATCATGGCTAATGATAGTGATGAACCGTTAGTAACTCACGAAATTGACGTGTATCTTTATCCAGACCTACAAAGTAAGGCTAAAGGTACAGACCGGGCAGGGACACCCGTGTACAAACTCGGCGCCGCTACTGTGCCATATAGCTTACCCCCTACGCTCACTGTAGGGATCATACAATCTACCTTTACTGAAGGAGTGCTCTGATGCAACGTAAAAAGCCGTCTTTTGCCTTTCTGTTTACCGTTATGTGTTTAAGTATCACGGTCTTAAGTATTTTGATCCTGGCGACCGTCTCCTTGATACGTCTGCGCAAACTTTCTTACACCGAGATTGAAAGCGCAACAAAAGAAAATGTCGCCAATATGAGCAGCCAAGCAGAGGCGCTCATCGCCGCTCATAGCGCCCGCTTGGAGTATGCGGCCATCAGCGCTGTCCCGTTTATGCGGGAACCAACGGTCGATAAAGACGCCCTCAGTAGCTATTTTGGTGAGATGCACGCCACTTCGGACAGTATAATCGGTATCTTCTGCACGAATAACCTGCGCTGGAATAGTCCGGGCGGCTATTACGCCTCCAGCATCGTCTGGACTCCGGGCGATGACTGGAATAACCTTGAGCGCCCCTGGTATCAGGACGCTAAAAAGGCACAGGGCAAGCTTGTTTTCACCCTGCCCTATGTTGACGCGAATACTAATCAAGTGATCATTACCCTATCTCGTACGGTCTTTGATAAAGACGGCCGGGACTTAGGCGTGCTGGGCGAGGACGTCTCCATCACCTCCTTGGGAAGCATACTTGAGAAACATAGCACGCTGCCCCAGCAGCAAAGCTTTTTCATTACCCAAGACGGCCTGTTTATTACCAACCC
>JAISAE010000043.1 GCA_031266875.1 Treponema sp. | reverse complement strand
GCCTGTGGCCTGTGGCCTGTGGCCTGTGGCCTGTGGCCTGTGGCCTGTGGCCTGTGGCCTGTGCTAGTTTAGCGTAACGCATGAGAGATATTACCAAAGATTAGAAATTTGTACAAGAGGATATTCCATTCAAATTGCGGGTATAGTCTACTTTTGTCAGCACGTCTCTGCCTTTAGGCAGGGGCTGTACGTCGTGCATGGTAACTGTGTCAGGAAGGCTACTTGCCGCTGTATTGCCTTACCTAGCTTAGGTAGCTTGTATAGATTTGTGAGTTCTCGTAGTTTTATACGAAATATGTTTGAGGAGTGAACTTGTGAAGAAAACATTGTTAGGTGTGGCGGCGGCGCTTCTGCTTGTTACGCCGGTATTCGCGGGTGGAAGCAGGAACGTGGCGGCGCCGTCTGCGGGCGTGGTGTACCGTACCTTATACGCGACTGAGGTAGAAACTTTGAACTATCTGTGGTCGTCAAGCGCGAATGATATGCGGATTCCCGCTAATGTGGTTGACGCGCTGGTTGAGTACGACCGCTACGGCGTGCTGAAGCCCTCGCTTGCGACGAGTTGGGAACATAGCGTTGATTACACGGTGTGGACCTTCAAGATAAGGCAGGGGGTTAAGTGGGTTGATCATACCGGCAAAGCGGTTGCCGACGTAACGGCGCATGATTGGGTCAGCACGGCGCAATGGGTTGCCAATGCCAACAATAATTCGAGCATTGAGTACGTGTACGATGGGTATATCAAGAACGCCGAGGCGTATTTTGCCCAGACCGCAGACCCAAGCGTACCCCAGACTCTCAAACCTGAAGACATTGGGGTGAAGGCGCTGGACAACTATACCCTTCAATTCACGCTGGAGAACCCTTGCGTGTACTTTGTCTCCACGCTTTCCTATGGCTGCTATCTTCCGGTGTACGGGGCGTTTCTGGCTGAGAAGGGCGCGGCCTTTGGCCGGGATAACGAGTCCCTTTTGTACTGCGGCGCGTACTATCTCGCCAGTTTCAAGCCCCAGCAGGAACGCATCATGGTGAAGAATCCATTGTACTGGGACGTGGCTGGTGTGTTCATTGACCGTGTTGAATACACGTTTAACGCGCAAGCCGGCACCATTGCCCCGACCATGTTTCAGCGGGGCGAGACTGACAGCGCCGACATCAACGCGGACATTCTGGGGCAATGGCTGGCGAATCCAGGGACTAAAGACGTGGTGAGGAACAGTCAGCCTGATCGCTCGTACTCTTACTTTTACTTGTTTAACTTTGAGCCGCGCTTTGACGCGGTGTACGAGCCGGATAACTGGCTCATTGCTGTAAACAACGAGAACTTTCGCCTGTCCCTTTTCTGGGGATTAGACCGGCTCAAAGCCCTGTCGGTCATCGACCCGGAAGACCCTGCCTCGCTTTTGTCAAACACGGTAACGCCCACAGAGTTTGCTGTAGGCGCGGGCAAGGACTTCACTCAGTATGACGCGATAAAGCCGATTAACGACCGCGACAGCTTTGACGCGGCAAAGGCGCTTGATTACAAGGCAAAGGCCATGCCGGAACTACAGGCTGCCGGGGCGAGTTTCCCAATCAAAATACTCATGCCCTATAATCCAGTGATAGCGAACTGGGATAAGGAGTGTCAGGTGGTTGAACAACAGCTTGAGGCGCTTTTAGGGGCTGATTACATTGACATTATCATTGAGGCAGGCCCCTCATCAGGCTTTCTCAATGCGGTACGGCGCTCCGGCAAGTATGCGCTTCACAAGGGGAATTGGGGCGCTGACTACGCTGATCCTGAAACATGGGCAGAGCCTTTCCGCGAGGTGAACAACACGTACAACTTTATTGCCCAGCAGCCTAGCCAGGCGGTTGACGGGAAGCCTTCGGTCAACAAGACGCCGGAGACACAGGCCATTGTCGCCGAATACTACCGGCTGGTGAATGTCGCCAAGGGCTACGCGGTTGATGAGGCGCGGCGGTATGCTTCTTTTGCTGAGGCTGAGGCGTACTTCATTAACCACGCCTTCATCATTCCATTCTCGTTAGACACCTTCGGGTACATTGCCAGCCGCCTGAATCCCTTTGAGGCTCAGTTTGCGGTCTTTGGGGTCGCGCCATACCGTTTCAAGGGACAGCATCTGCTCGACAAGCCGATGAGTAACGCTGAGTTCAAGGCCGCCTATGAGCAATGGCGAAAGGAACGCACGGACGCGCTGGCAGCGTCGCGTTAGTGAGGCGCGGTGTTTGACGCCTGACTGCGGCTTAGTTCGTGTTAGGTATCTGACACCGCCGTCCGTATCATGGTGATGTATGGCGGCTTAGAGATGGAGACTGCTACAGCCGCAGCCATTACCCAATCTCCGCCGCGTCTTGTTAAGGGCTGTCACGCCGAGCGACCGTCTATGCGCGAAGTAGGCACGGGGCGTCAGGCGCGTTGTTTCCAGGCCGGGTGAAAAACTGGACTAAATATGAAAAGTGTGATATAGGTATATAGAAGTGTTCTTGTATAAGGACGTATTTCGTTTGAGAGAGGAGTTTATATGAAGAAATTGATAAAAAGTGTTTCTACGATTGCGGTTCTGGCTCTGCTTAGCTTGGCTATAGTGGGATGCGGGAGTTCGCCTCAGACCAGCGGGTCTGCCTCGTCAGTGGCTCAGGATCCAACCCTGCCTGGGTGGATCGATGAGCTTCCGCCTGAGGATGTGCTGTGGGGAATCGGCGCGGCTAAACAGTCCAGTGTGTCAATGGCAAGAACCACCGCCCGTAACCGTGCGGTCGTGGATATTGCCCGCCAGATCGATAGCCGTGTAAAGGCCATGTTCACTGACTACAACCGCGACGCGGGAACCACCGGTAGTCAGGCAAACCTTTCTCTTCAGGAAGACGTAACCCGCACCTTAACTGATGTGGACCTGAGCGGTACTGAAACTAATGCTAACTGGACAGCCCCCGATGGCACCTATTGGATTCGGGTTTCGTATCCCAAAGCTAATCTGCTGAAAACAGCGGAGCAGATATTTGACAGTGAGGCCGCACGATACGCTGAATTTAAGGCGGATGAGGCGCTTTCGATAATGGAAAACGAGCTGTCAAGAAGCGAGAGACCCCAAGGAGTTCGGAACTAACGCCGTACCGTGCAGTATAAAATGGGCGGTTCCCTACAAGCGCCTCGAAACCTTGTAACAAGGATTGAGAGGCGCTTTTTTTAGGACAGGGTATATAATGAAAAAATTACTGGCATTGGCTTTAAGCCTGGGTATCTTATCTTCCTGTACAAGTGTTGGTACGTCAACGCGGCAGTCCTCCGGTGTAAAGCCGGCTGTAAACCGCGCTCAAACCGGCGAACTCTGGAGCATGGCGTCCTCAAATGGCCGTCTGTTGTTTTATGGTATGTCAGGGCGGCGTTCCAAGCCGGAGGAGGCTATACAACTGGCGCTGGAAGACGCGGCGCGAAAGGTGGCGATGTTCTACTCAGTAGAGGGAAGCATGGTGCAACAAAGCACAATTGGCTCAGCTACTTTTGATTACAGCTCCACCACTGATACAACGCTTCTTTATGATACAGACTACAAAAAATATGTTGATATGCTTGAGTATAACCCTGAAACGGATGTGTTTGAATATCAGCAAATGCTTGTGGTACGCGCCTGGCATCGTACCACCAGTTCTGTGCCGTCGTATCAGTCGTCATGGCAGAATGGCAGACCAACCTGGACCCTGGAGCCCCCCGCGATTCCGGGGTTTCAGGTTGGCATTGGTTATGCCGGACGCCGCTCTGTGCACAAAGACACGGTGAACGCCTCCCATGAAAACGCGCTGTTTGCGATTATCTCAAACCGCTCAAACGCGGTACAGAACAACTCAACAAGCTACCGGGGACCCGGTACGTTCGACTACGGTTCCAGAACGAATAGTACAATCACCTCTAGCGGTCGTTTAGAAGGCTTTTATGTGCTTGAAACTTGGGAAGACCCCCGCGACAAGTCACTCTGGAGTCTGGGCATAGCCCGGCAATAGCAGGGGAGTCCGCTATAAACAATCATGGACGAGCGCAGTTTTATCTTGGGTGTTGACCTTGACGGTGTGGTTGGCGATTTTTATGGTGCCATGCGCGTTATTGCCGCCGAGTGGCTCAACAAGCCGTTGTCCTCACTCAGCGATGATGTGGGCTACGGGCTTGATGAGTGGGGCATCGCCGATTATGGCGGCTATGAGCGCCTGCACCGCTTTGCCGTAACCCAACGCGCCCTATTCCGCGACATGAAGCCCATCAAAGACGCCCCGGGCGTGTTACGCAAGCTGTCTAACCACGGCATACGCATCCGCATTATCACGCACCGGCTCTTCCTGAAGTACGCGCATAAGACTTCGATTACTCAAACCGTTGACTGGCTTGATAACTACGACATTCCCTACTGGGACCTTTGTTTCATGCAGGACAAAGGCGCGGTCGGGGCGCATATCTACATTGATGACGCACCGGCCAATGTTACCGAGCTTCGCGCCCACGAACATAAAACCATCGTTTTCACCAACTCCACTAACCGTTTTTTACCAGCCCCTCGCGCCGATTCATGGCTTGAGGTGGAACGCCTAGTTATGGCGGCGTTTGAAGAATGGCGAAGGCCCCTGCCAGACATTATGTTAAAGTCTGTATAGCTTACGCAGAGAAGCTCGCATAGCCTACACAGACTTCTCTGTATAGCTTACGCAGAGAAGCTCGCATAGCCTACACAGAAAAGATCGCATAGTCTACACAGAGAAGCTCGTATATCCTAAACAGAGAAACCTGTGTAAGCTACACAGAGGAGGCTGGGGAAGCTATGCGGAGAAGTGTGTATGCCCTGAATAGAGGAGGCTGGGGAAGCTATGCGTTAGGTGGAAAACGTCCCCTGTTTTAGGAACTGGCCAACTCAGGTCAAATTAATTTGTGTTCCCTCGCCACTGCGCTGAGGGCGCTATTCCAGTAATGCGCGTCAAGATACATACGCTTGGTTTCAAATAGGTCAATACGACTGGCGCGGCGCTGTAAACGCTGATTAGCGATACTGGCGGCAGTACCAAGATCAAGTACGGAAGCGCCGGACTCCTGCAACATCCGGTAATAGGCGTAGAAGTAAAAAATGTCATTCATGTCCATATCGGGCAGGAGTTCGTCACGGGTGAAGCGTTGCATACGCTGTATCAGTCCCGCACGCTCCTCGTCGCTGGTCGCAAGCCGGCACTGGGCAAGGGCGCGGTACACAAAGCTCAGGCGATCATAGAGTTCCCACTCAGGCAGTAAGAGCAATTCGCACTGGGCAAACCCACTGTGCCAGTCAGGGCGCTCGGTAAACAGAAAGGCGTTTTTGGGTATATTGGTTTCCAGTATGCGGGCGAGTTCCACAGTCTTCTGATAATCACCATATATATAAGCAGCTTCCAGCTCAAAGAGCAGGGCGTCTCCATAGGGAGCCGGTTTTTGCGGCCACGGCGCTTTTGCAAAGACTGCTGCGCGGTAGATCCATGCGGACACGGTATGCTCCATTTCCTCGCAAGTGGGTCCTGCCGGATTCTCCTGAATGCTTTTAAATATATCCAGAGCCTCATCATACGCGCCGATCTCGAAACGAAGTTTGCCCCGCAGGAAACGCGCACGATCCACCCAGGCCGGTAGACCAGCACTGACAGCGGTCTGTTCAGCGCGTTGGGAAAAGTGTTCGGCCCGGGAAAGATTGCCGAACAGAAACTGGGCAATGGCAGCGTAATACGCGGACATACACAGCTCGTCGAGTTGGCCGACTTTTTCCGCGTTATCAATAGCAAATGCGATGTAATCCAATGACTCGTCAACGTGCCGTTCCGCAAGATTCACAATGGAAAATAGGCGATACACCGGCGCTCCGCCAATCTTCCGGCTCTGACTGATCATCATGGCTTCTTTAATCATGCTGGACGCGACATCAATGTTTTTTATTCCCAGGTTATAGCTGGCAAGGTTAACCAGAATCTGAATTCGATACCCAGGGAAGAAATTGCCTGTAGGCACCGCCTCAGTGAAGGCTTTGCGGATGGCGTCCTCATCGTCGTGAATCAGGGCTTTGAGGGTGTTAAAGATAAAGAGAATCGCTGGCCCCCGTTCCTCGCCGACAACAGTATAAAAATGCTTTTCAGCAATGGCCTCATCCAGACGCTTGAACGTACCATTAATCACATCGCCGTATATCGCGTTCAGAATCAGCCGGTCGTCAGCTGTACCACCCAGCTTTGACAGCGCCTCAAGCAGGCTGAAACAGGCGCGGAACTTGCCAGAATGGGTCCAGGCAAGCAGACGGTTTATGACAAGCCTCCGTATCCACAGTATGCGTTCACCTAAAAACTGTCCCGCACGCACGGCAAAGTCAGGGATACGTGGGTATGGGTCTTCAAGCGCGTCAATAACCCCAAGCGTCATCAACATTTTGAAGGCGCGGTGGATCATACCGGAGTTCCGCTCCTCCTCCTCAAAAAGCTGAGGAAACAGGATGCCGGGGAAGTATGGCCGCATAATGCTGACCGCATAGGCCACTTCCCAGAGATCGTGGGTCAGTTCCGGTTTGTTCAGGGCGTTGAAATCTTCAGACGCAAATTTGATAACCCGCGGGAACACGGTTTCCCAGCGCCTGATCCGCTGATCAACGCCTGCGGCGTCAGTCGCGCAGGTTCCATACACCTGAAGCTCAACCCGATCCGGCAGGCTTATGAACACGTCTATCACGATCTGGCTGGCAGTATCGTCGGCCTGATGGATGTTTTCGATAATAAGGATAGCTGGGTATTTGTGGTTTTTCATTACGGCGATATACACCGCTAGTACCTTTTGGAAAAAGGTTCGCGCCTTTTGCGTGAGGTGGTCTGAATACTCCTCCAGCAGACGCTCACGGAAGAGCAGGGCTGCAAGGGTATCCAGCTCATCGAGCATTTCAGAACGGATATACTCGTTTACAAAGGCGCGAATTGTGGGGGAGAGCATGTCGGCGAAACAGCCAATGCCGCTCCGCTCGGCGAAGCGAAGCACCAGCGGCGGTAGTTTCCGCATAATATCAGCACAAAAATGATATAAGCCGTCACGTTTACCGATGAACATCGGGCCTGTCAGCAAAACGTTTCGCCGTGATCCACCCATAATGACCCGTCCGATCTTTTCCCGGAAGGGAAATGGATCAAACGCGCCTGCTTTTTCCAGCGTGGTTTCAATACTCACGAGCTGGGCATAGCCGTCGATAAGCGAAACCATACCTTCCAAGTAATCAAAGCCGCCCAGACTGGGTGGCGGTGTTTTCAGGTCTACAATTCTTTCGTCCATACGCGCATACGCGCTTAATGGCTCCTGAACTATTGGCGCAAACCAGACGTTGGTTCCACCCGGCCGGGCGGCAAGGGCGCTGCAAAGTCGTCCCATCTCGTAATCTTCCACATCGCGGCAAATCACCAGTGAAAACCCATATAACTCAGTCGCGGCTCCCGCAAGTAGGGCGCGGATTGACTCAATAACCGTGATGATAGTCAGCCAAATGCCAAGCGCATGTTCATCAAACGATCCGATTATGATCCAGTGCCTCTGATCGGTCTTCCCGCCCGCACCCTCAATGGCCCTGACAATAGTTTCTTCTAATAACGCGATTAGGTCTGGCCTGACCCGCCGGAGCTGAGCCCTGAATCGCAGGAAAAACAACATCTGTATCATGGAGAAATTATAGACTTAATAGCGTTAAAAGATAAGGGGCAGAATGTTGCGGGGGCGAATAGTTATTCACCCCCGCATTACTATCGCTGGCCGTAATACGCGGCAGGGCCGTGTTTGCGTTCCCAGTGCTTGCGGACAATATGTTCCGGCAGGGCTTGAAGCTGCGGCTCAAGGCTCATGCTGAGATACGCCATCTTACATATCTCCTCTAACACCGCCGCGTGATACACCGACTGCATAGCACTTTTACCCCACGTGAAAGGACCATGCCCCGCTACCAGTATCATCGTCGTACCCTCGCTGTTAAGGGCGCGGTCCTTACATGTTTTTACTATGAGCTTGCCGGTCTCAAGCTCATAGTTGCGCTTTACCGCCTCCTCGTCCATGAGCGGACTACAGGGAATGGCCGTATCGCTATGATCCGCGTGGGTTGTACCCAGAAGCGGAACGTCACGCCGCGCCTGCGCCCACGCCACGGCATAGACCGAGTGGGTATGGGTAACGCCGCGAATGTTGGGGAACTCACGGTAGAGGATGCGGTGGGTTTCGGTGTCAGAGGAAGGGTTGAGCGTGCCTTCAATAAGCACGCCGTCCAGGTCCAGCACGACCATTGATTCAGGCACCAGCGCGTCATACGCTACGCCCGACGGCTTTATGGCAAACACCTCGCCGTCAAAGGCAGACACATTGCCCCATGTGTAGATGGCAAGGTTCCGGCGCGGAATCTCACGGTTCGCCTCAAATGCTTCCTCCCGAAGCGTCTTGTATGGGTCTGTCATATTCAAAGACCCAGCCGTATCATGTTCCACGATGCCAGCGGCAATACCAGCTCCAGCGTAGCGCCGTCCAGCTTGCCCGCAATCTGCGCCGCTGGTTTCGCCAACTCATCTTTCATCGTACCCAGACACCTAAGCTTGATACCACGCCTCAGATGTAACGTAAGCTTTGCTTTCATAAATAAACTCCTCAAAAAGAATACGCTATTGTAACGTATTGTCAACAGAGATTGGTATGAATCATAGTAAAAATTATAGAACTTCTGGGAAGGGTTATAGGGTTTCTGGAAAACTAGGCTATGCTGATCTCTCACCTGTGTTAATCTGTGGATGTTCGCTGCCGCTAAAGCAGTGGAATGGGAATCCGATGATAGCTGTATGATTATATGGATAAACGGGGCTTTTGGAAGCGGCAAAACACAAGCCGCGTTTGAATTACACAGAAGACTGGATAATTCTTTTGTGTATGATCCAGAACATATTGGATTTTTCTTCAGAAGAAATGAGCCGGTGGAAATGTTAAAGAAAAATTTTCAGGACGAACCATTGTGGAGAATATTTAACTATGAACTTATTAAACATATAGCCTCAGAATATCATGGTTATATAATTATTCCAATGACAATATATAACAAAAACTATTTTGAGGAAATTATTGGAACATTACGCGATGACCATATAAAAGTAGATCATTATATATTAGGCGCGAGCAGGGAAACAATCCTGAAAAGATTGTCAAAGAGGCTGGATAAAAAGGACAGCTGGGCATCAAAACAAATAGATAATTGTATACACGGTTTTAATACACTAATAGATAAAAGTTTTTATATAGACACCAACAAATTAAGCATATATGACGTGGTGGAAGAAATAGCGGTAACATCTGGTCTGACATTAAAGAAAGACAGGGATATAAACATAATCAGAAAAATAAAACGAATAATAGTTCAGATAAAACATATCAGGTTGTTTGTATAACATAATTAAAAGCACGTGCCAAAGTTCCAGTGGGTTTACGGGGCGATATAAGCAGACACATAGGCTACATTAAACAATGCTAATAATATATGTCCCGCAGGCGCGCCATCGTCCCGGCTGATGTATCATTACCAAGCAATTCCTGCTTTTCGCCACCTTGCGACTCAGACTGCATACATAGGCGCGTTCCTGTGTTATAGTGGGGGTAATAGGAGGTTCCACTATGGATAAAGTGAAACTTGGAATTATCGGAATCGGCAACATGGGCAGCTCTCACGCGAAAAGTCTTGCAGCGGGTCTTGCGCCCCAGCTTGAGCTTGCGGCTGTCGCTGACCGGCGGGAAGACCGGCGCGCAATGGCCGCCGACAAACTGCCTGGGGTCAAAGTCTTCAGCGAGGGGAGCGAGCTTATCAAAAGCAAGACGTGCGACGCGGTACTCATCGCGGTTCCGCACTACCAGCATCCGTCATTGGCGATTGAGGCGTTTAACGCGGGGCTGCACGTGCTGTGCGAAAAGCCCGCCGGTGTCTACACAAAACAAGTGCGGGAAATGAACGCGGTTGCGGAAAAGAGCGGGCTGGTCTTTGCGCTTATGTTTAATCAGCGAACCAACTGCCTCTATCGCGCTATGCACGATATTGTAACAGGCGGGTCTATGGGCGCTATCAAACGGGTAAGCTGGATCATCACGGACTGGTATCGCACTCAGAGTTACTACGATTCTGGCGACTGGCGGGCAACGTGGGCTGGCGAGGGCGGCGGAGCGCTGCTCAACCAATGTCCTCACCAGCTTGATCTGCTTCAATGGATATGCGGTATGCCGCATAAGGTACGCGCCTTTTGCCATAATGGTAAATGGCATGACATTGAAGTTGAAGACGATGTTACCGCCTACCTTGAGTACCCCAATGGCGCGACTGGCACGTTCATCACCTCAACCGCCGACGCTCCGGGAACAAACCGCTTTGAGGTAACGCTTGAAATGGGGAAACTGGTGTGCGAGAACAATAAGCTTACCCAGTTTCTTCTGGCTGAAAACGAGCGTGAGTTCTGCAAGAAGGCAAAGGGCGGCTTTGACACTCCGGCTTGTACGGAACGCCTTGTTGAAACCGATGGTCAAAACGAACAGCATCTTGGCGTACTGAAAGCCTTTGGCGAGCATATACTCCACGGGACACCCTTAGTTGCCAATGGCAAGGAAGGCATCTTTGGGCTCACCCTTTCCAACGCTATGCATCTTTCCTCATGGCTTGAAAAGCCGCTTTTGCTTCCTCTTGACGAAGACCTCTTCCTCGCTGAACTGGACAAACGCCGCGCAAGCTCTAAGCTGAAAATCGCCACTGGCGCTGTTTTCGATACCTCATCCAGCTACTAAGTATGTGTGCAGCGCCCTATACCTACTGAAACGGAGTCTCTGGGTATTGGGCGCTGCGTCATCACATTGGTAAGGATTACGCCAGTGTCGGCTATCTGGCGTAGGATGAGCCGAGGTCAAGCTCACGGCGATACTTGGCGACTGTGCGTCTGGCGACGTGAATCCCTCGCATGGCAAGCATACCGACAAGTTCCTGATCAGAAAAATGCCGCTGTTCACTTTCGATAATCTCTTTCAGTATTTCTTTGACCCCGATTCTGGAATAGCGGGACTTATCCATGCCTGTGGCGCTGATAGAATTGGTAAAAAAATAGCGCAGCTCAAAGACGCCCCATTCGGTTTGCAGGTACTTGTCCCTCACGGCGCGTGAAATGGTGCTTTCGTCAAGGCCAAGCTCATCGGCTATTTCGTTCAGGACTAGTGGCCGAAGGTATTTTGGGCCGCGCTCAAAAAACGCGGTCTGGAAACGTACAAGGGCCATGGCGATTTTGCGGAGGGTCTGCCCGCGTTTATGGATAAATTTGATGAACTCACGGGCGTCTTTGATGCTCTCACGCGCAAAATCCCGTGCCACTTTATCTTCAACCTGTTCTTGGGCAAGACTCTTGAAAAACGGATTGATACCCAGCACTGGAATTTCATCATTGTTGACTACGATGATCCATTCGTCGTCGCGCTTTGTTACCCGCACATCGGGAACCACATAACGGGTGCTGTTACTGGTAAACTGTCTGCCCGGAAACGGAGACAACTCTTTAATCCGCTCAAAAATCTCCTCCAGATCATCCTCGGTTCGATGCAATTTCTTCGCTACTTCGGCAAACTTACCCCGCTCAAGCGGCTCAAGGTACGCCAGCGCGTCAAGCATACCTGCTGGCGCATTACGGATGAGGCTGGCCTGTACGCGAAGACTCTCCTGGTAGTCGGCAACGCAGGTTCCCACTGGGTCAAAGGACTGAATCAGTTTCATGGCCTCACAGATTTGTCTGGTAGTCTCGCCATGTTTGAAAAGTGAGTTGACAGGCTCCTGATGGAAGCCATCTTCGTTAAGGTTCTGAATGAGCAGTTCCCCGATATGGCATGTCTGCTCATCAATGGGCTGGAGACGTAATTGCCAGAGTAAATGGTCCTGAAGACTTTCAGGCTTCGCAAGCGCTCCTTCTATGAATTGTTGATGTTCATCAGCAGCTTCATTCCCGCCCCGTGAGATAAACGGAGCGTCGGAAACGGAAGTGGATTCAAAGTCATCATCACTATCTTTTTTCTGGCGAATCTCATCAAGGGAAGCCATGCTGGGGTCTTCGATCAGTTCAAGAGCGGGGTTCCGTTCAAGTTCCTCGGTAATTTTTTCCCGCAGTTCCACAAGGGGAATACGCAATATATTAACAGATTGATAGAGCCGAGAACTAAGCTTGAACTGCTGTTTCTGAATCAACTGCATGAAAGAACCCACTCCTGCAAAATAATTGTTAAAATTATCAGATTTGAAGCGTAGTCTGTCAAGAATCTGGAGTGAAAACAGATAAGTAGAAATGCCCACGAATTACACGAACGGATTAGAGAGCTATCGTGTCCATTCGCGGGCATTTTTCCTGGGGGATCGTCAATCCTCTTCGGACTCGGTTTCCTCAGCCATGATCTCGTCATCCTCAGACTCGACAACCTTTTCCAGCTTGCGGCGGTCAAGGATTTCTTGCATCTCGATATCAAGGTCTTTGTTGTCCTCATCAAAGAGCTTTACATTACGGTAGCGTTTCATACCAGTACCGGCAGGGATTGGGTGGCCGATGATGATGTTTTCTTTGAGGCCACGCAGGTTGTCGGTGGAACCGGCAATGGCCGCGTTGGTGAGTACCCGCGTGGTTTCCTGGAAGCTGGCGGCAGAAAGGAATGAGTCGATGTTGAGGCTGGCTTTGGTAATGCCCTGAAATGTGGGACGGGCGACTGCCGGATGGCCGCCTTCGGTAATCACATGGGCATTTTCCTCGTGGAAGCGGTACTTGTCCACCATCTGACCGTAAATGAACTTGGTGTCGCCTACGGCCATGATTTCCACCTTACGCATCATTTGCCTGATGATAACGCCGATGTGCTTGTCGTTGATAGACACGCCCTGTAGCCGGTACACCTGCTGAATCTGATCCATGAGGTATCGCTGAAGTTCCGCCTCGCCTTTGATACGTAGGATGTCATGAGGATTCATTGCTCCCATGCAGAGCTGTTCACCGGCTTCCACGGTATCGCCGTCGCGGACCAGAAGCCGCTTGGTCATGGGGATAAGGTGCTTATACTCCTTGCCAAAGATGTCCTGCACGATGAGTACCCGCTTGCCCTTGGCGATGTTCTTGAAATGCACGGTTCCTGAAATCTCGGCGAGTACCGCCGGGGTCTTGGGCTTGCGCGCCTCGAACAACTCACTGACGCGGGGAAGGCCGGAGGTGATGTCTGACGCCTTGGCGGATTCCATGAGGGTCTTGGCAATGATCTGGCCGGCGTTGATTGTCTCGCCATCGTCAACCTGTAGATAGGCTTTACCGGGCAGGAAGTACGAGGCAAGTTCGTTGCCATCGTCATCGGTGATGAAGATACGTGGCTGTTTGCTTTCAGACTGGAACTCGTTGATCTGCTTCTCAACGTTACCGGTCTCCTCGTCGATTTCTTCTTTAAGGGTAGCGCCGAGCAGAATATCCTCATACTTCACCGTGCCGGCGACTTCGGCGATGATGGGGTCAGAGAAGGGGTCAAACGTGGCGATGGTTTTGTTTGAGTCAACCACGTCGCCTTTTTTAACCAAAAAGTCAGAACCGTTCCGCACCTCGATCTTTTGATCTGGGCCGATAAGGTAGAGCATGTTATTAAGGATCAGGACATAGGCGATTTCGGCTGAACAGATTTCCTCTTCACCACGCTTGATGATGGGTCTGCCCTTGAGGACTTGCTTGCCGTTTTCCACAAGCAGTTTATCATCTTCCTCAAGCTGGTATTCTTTCATAATCTTGTTGACAATCGTCTGGCCTTTGCGCGTGAAGAGCCAGTGGCCGTTTGCCAGTTCAACGTGAACGCCGGATACTTCGTGGATATACACTGGAAACTTGAGGAAGATGCGGTTTTCCTCACTCACTTTGGTTGCTGCGCCGCCGATGTGGAAGGTACGCATAGTGAGCTGAGTCCCGGGCTGGCCGATGGACTGCGCTGCAATGGTTCCGACAGCCTCGCCAATGTCCACGGAGCGGTTTGTGGCGAGGTTACGGCCATAACAGCGTCGGCAGACGCCATGCTTGGCCTCACAGGTAAGCACGGTTCGTATCCGCACATTCTCAACGCCGGCGTCTTCGATAACCCTTGCGATCTTCTCGGTGATTTCCTCGTTTACGTCGATGATGATTTCACCAGTGATGGGATGTCGTACCCGTTCAAGGGTATAGCGGCCTACAACGCGGTCGGCGAGGGCTTCAACAATCTCCTCGCCATCCTTGATTGCGGCATAGGAAACGCCGTTGATAGTTCCGCAGTCATCTTCGTTAATAACCACATCTTGGGCAATGTCCACGAGCCGCCGCGTCAAGTAACCAGCTTCGGCGGTTTTGAGCGCGGTATCGGCAAGACCCTTGCGTGCGCCGTTAGTGGAGATGAAGAACTCGATAACCGAAAGCCCTTCCTTGAAATTAGAGCGGATCGGCAGCTCAATGATATCGCCGGAAGGCTTGGCCATGAGGCCGCGCATACCGGCAAGCTGGCGAATCTGGCTGCGGCTTCCGCGCGCACCGGAGTTGGCCATCATATACACTGAATTAAAGCCGTCACGGTCAGCCTCCAAGGTCTTCATCATGATGTTGGTGAGGTCTTCGTTGGTCTTTGACCAGACTTCAACCACGCGGTTGTAACGCTCTTCCTGGGTGATATGCCCTTGCCGCCACTGCTTCTGGATAGACTCAACCTCGTGGTTGGCCTTCTCTATCATCTCGGTTTTTTCTTTGGGAACCACAATATCGTCAACGCCGATAGTGGCACCGAACACGGTCGCGTACTTGTAACCGGTGTTCTTGATGGCGTCGAGCATACACACGGTTATCCATGAGCCTTTCTCGGCAAAGATGTTCTCGATAAGGACGCGAAGTTCCTTGTCTTTTAACTCGTAGTTGAGGAATGGAATCTCCTTGGGTAGTTCTTCATTAAACACGAGCCGTCCAGCGGTGGTTTCTATCAGCCCCTTTTCATCCGGGAACATCTCCACTGGCGTTACACCATTTTCAACGGTTGTCCAGATCGGCTTTTTTTGAGCTTTCACCTTTATCAGCGCTTCCCAGTCAAGCGCCTTCGCGTCAACTGCCATCAGCACTTCCTCAACCGAGGAATAGACTGGAGGAATATCCTTTGTTTCCGCCTTTTTCAGGCCTGGACGTTTTGCGTCACGCTTGACCCGCGTGAGGAAGTTGATACCCAGAATCATGTCCTGTGAGGGGAACACGATGGTCTTGCCATTGGCGGGGTTCAACAGGTTACGCGCCGATAACATGAGGTTCCAGCACTCCATCTGAGCGGCCTGAGTCAGCGGCACATGCACCGCCATTTGGTCGCCATCAAAGTCTGCATTAAAGGCGTTGCAGACTAGCGGGTTCAACCGAATCGCCTTGCCTTCGACAAGGACTGGCTCGAAAGCCTGTATGCCAAGCCGGTGCAGGGTCGGAGCGCGGTTCAGCAGCACCGGATGCTCCTTCACCACCTCGTCAAGAACGGCGAATACTTCCGGTGTTTCCTGCTCAACAAGCATCTTTGCCCTCTTTATGTTATAGACCACGTCCTTATCAACGAGCTTTTTCATAATAAACGGCTTGAACAGTTCCAGCGCCATCTTGGTAGGAAGCCCACATTGCCACATCTTGAGGTCGGGGCCGACTGTAATGACCGAGCGACCTGAATAGTCCACACGCTTACCGAGCAGGTTCTGGCGGAAACGTCCCTGTTTGCCTTTGAGCATATCGGAGATAGATTTAAGAGGCCGGTTGGAAGCGCCTTTCACTACCCGCTTTTTCTTGGAGTTATCAAACAGCGCGTCTACCGCTTCCTGCAACATACGTTTTTCGTTGCGGATGATAATGTCAGGCGCATTCAGGGTCATAAGCCGTTTCAGACGGTTATTGCGATTGATCACACGGCGGTAGAGATCGTTCAGGTCGCTGGTGGCAAAACGTCCGCCGTCAAGCTGAACCATGGGTCGTAATTCCGGCGGGATAACCGGAACCACGTCAAGGATCATCCATTCGGGTTTGTTTGTTGAGTTGCGAAAGTTTTCGACGATTTCGATACGCTTCAAGAGTCGTTTATCGCTCTTCGGCCCCTTTTCCCGCATCTTGGCGCGCAGTTCACTGGCCATCTGGTCAAGGTTAAGGTTTTCAAGCAAGGTACGAATCGCTTCTGCACCCATGCCGACGGTGAAGCTACCACCGTAGCGCTCCTGCACCTCGTAATACTCTTCCTCGGTCAGCAACTGCATTCGCTTGAGGTCGGTGTCGCCGGCTTCAATAACTACATACTTCTCGTAGTAAAGAATTGAACGGAGCGCGGACAGGGTGAGGTCGAGCAGAAGTCCCATGCGACTGGGTACGGAGCGGTAATACCAGATGTGCGAAACTGGCGCGGCCAGCTCAATGTGTCCCATGCGTTCACGGCGTACCTTGAAGTGCGTTACCTCAACGCCACAACGGTCACAAATCACGCCCTTATACCGAACGGACCTAAACTTACCACAATAACACTCCCACTCTTTGGTAGTGCCGAAGATACGCTCACAGAAGAGGCCGTCCTTTTCAGGCCGCAATGTCCGGTAGTTTATCGTTTCCGGTTTTTTTACCTCACCATAAGACCATGCACGGATCATATCCGGCGAGGCGAGGCGAATCATAATCGAATCAAAATCTTGTATATCACGCATTTTATTTACTCCTCAACATTCGGAATTGTCCACGAATTACACGAATAAAAACAATATCTATTCAAAGCCTGGTGTAGATTCGTGTATTCGTGGACATGAAAAGATTTAGAAATTAGAACCAGCCTTGACGATAAGCTCGTCGTCCCGCTCGGTAAGCGCGATCTGCTTGCTATTTCTGTCGTAAATCGTGAGGTCAAGCGCGAGGCCACGCAGTTCCTGTACCAGCACATTGAAGGACTCTGGTATACCGGCGGTGGTGGAAGGCTCGCCCTTCACAATGGCCTCGTATATCTTAGAACGTCCGGTCATGTCATCACTCTTGATGGTCAGCAGTTCCTGCAAGGTATTGGCCGCGCCATAGGCTTCCAATGCCCAGACTTCCATCTCGCCAAGCCGCTGGCCACCGAACTGCGCCTTGCCGCCCAGTGGTTGCTGGGTTACGAGGGAGTAAGGGCCAGTGGAGCGGGCGTGCATCTTGTCGTCAACCAGGTGGTGCAGCTTGAGGAAGTAGATTACGCCACAGAAGATAGGGTTTACGAACTTTTCGCCAGTACGTCCATCACGCAGCATAGTCTTGCTCGTTACTGGCAGGCCAGCTTCTTTGAGTTTCTCCTCAATTTGCTCGGTCGAGGGGGATTGGAACACCAGCGTGGAGAACCACTGATCCAGCGTGGAGGCAGCCCAGCCAAGCTCGGTTTCAAGGAGCTGGCCGATGTTCATGCGCGAAGGAACGCCAAGCGGTGTCAGACACAGGTCGAGAGGCGTACCGTCTTCCATATAAGGCATGTCCTCTTCTGGCAGAATCCGCGCTACAACGCCCTTGTTCCCGTGGCGACCCGCCATTTTGTCGCCCTCGCGCAGTTTGCGCTTAGTGGCGATGAGCACCTTCACCCGTTCATCAACACCCGGATTCAGATCATCGCCCAGGCTCCGTTTGAGCCTCTGTATATCAATGATCGTGCCGTCAATGCCGTGAGGCACACGCAGGGATGAATCCCGTACTTCCTTAGCCTTTTCGCCGAATATCGAATTCAGCAGTTTGAATTCCGGCGTGGTTTCGGTTTCGCTCTTGGGCGTAACCTTGCCCACAAGGATATCACCGGCACGAACCTTCGCGCCAACCCTGATGATGCCCTCACTATCAAGGTTATCAAGACTCTTTTCAGACGTGTTGGGAATGTCACGGGTTATCTTTTCCGGACCCAGCTTGGTTTCCCTCACTTCCATGATGAATTCTTTAATGTGAATTGAGGTAAACATATCATTCTTCACCACCCGCTGGGAAATGAGGATCGAGTCCTCATAGTTATATCCGTTCCACGGCATGAAACCCACGAGAACATTCCGCCCTAGGGCGAGTTCGCCATGGCACGTGGCCGGCCCGTCGGCTATTACCTGACCTGCGACAACCCGCTCACCTATCTGCACTATGGGGCGCTGGTTATAGCAGGTATCCTGATTGGTTCGCTGGTACTTCACGAGACGGTATACATCAAGTCCCTCCTCATTGGTCTCAGCGATTCTGTGGGCATCACCTTCATCGCTTTGGATCACTACTTCGAAAGCGGTAACATAGACAACTGTACCGTCGCGTCGCGCCTTTGCCAGTACACCTGAATCGTAGGCGCACTTGCCTTCCATACCAGTTCCCACACGGGGCGCCTCCGGAAACACAAGCGGAACCGCCTGCCTTTGCATGTTGGAACCCATAAGCGCACGGTTGGCATCGTCGTGTTCAAGGAAGGGAATAAGCGAGGCGGATACTGAGATGATCTGCTTGGGGGATACGTCCATGTACTGAATATCCCGTGGACTACGGGTGGTATAATCACCTTCACGCCTACAGGAAACCTGGCCGTCAAGCCCATCGGCAAATGAACCATCGGCGTTCAGCTTCGCCGAGGCTTGGGCGATGTAGTAGCGATCCTCGTCCATGGCTGAAAGGTACTCAATCTCCTGCGAGGCAACGCCGTCAAGCACTTTACGGTAAGGCGTTTCTAAAAAGCCATACTCGTTTACTCGCGTATAGTTGGCGAGCGACACGATAAGCCCGATGTTTGGTCCTTCCGGTGTTTCAATGGGGCACATACGTCCGTAGTGGGTGTAATGCACGTCGCGCACCTCAAAACCGGCACGGTCACGGGACAGACCGCCCGGGCCGAGTGCGTTAAGTCGGCGCTTATGGGTAAGTTCCGCCAGCGGGTTAACCTGATCCATGAACTGGGAAAGCTGGCTTGAACCAAAAAATTCTTTTATGGCCGCCACTACCGGTTTAATCGAGATGAGGTCCTGCGGCTTAATAGTATCAGTTTCTTTGAGACTCATACGCTCTTTGGCGATCCGTTCCATGCGGCTGAACGCGGTTTTCATGGTATTGGCCATGAGTTCGCCTACTGAACGCACACGCCGGTTGCCCAGATGGTCAATATCGTCAATGTTGCGATCCCCAATAAACACCTTTATCAGGAACTTCATGGTTTCGATGATGTCCTGTTTAGTGAGCGTGAAGTCCTCAAGAGGCGGAGTAAAGTTAAACTTCTTGTTGAGCTTGTAGCGTCCGACCTTACCGAGGTCGTAGCGCCGCGACGCGAAGAACATGCTTAATAGGTCTTTCTCGGCAGCCTCCACTGTGATGGATTCGCCGGGCAACAACACTGAATACACGGCGGAAATCGCATCTTCATGTGAAGGCTCATCCCCATGGTTCGGGTCGTCGTTCACAAACTTGATCTCTTCCCGTTCGAAGCAGTTTAAAAGCATCTCGGAATCAAGGGAGTCCGGAGACTTAAAGTCGATAACCTCAACCTGTGTAACTCCGTTCTGCAAAAGCTCATCAACATTATGCGGGTGCAGTTTTTCACCTGCGCGATAGAGCTTCTTCTGGCCGCCACCCTCAGCCTCGGTGACCCATACGGCTTTTGAAAGCACACGGCCCGAAAACTTTTCCCGTGTTTCCCGATCATCAATAACCTCAAGGTTTTCGGTCATATAAAACGAGTGAATGATATCCTCGCGGCTCTCGTACCCTAAAGCACGAAGAAAGATCGTGCCGAGAATCCGTTTCTTCCGGTCAATCTTGGCGTAAATGAGTTCCTTTTTCTGGTCAATCTCAAATTCCAGCCATGAACCACGATACGGGATGATGCGTGAGGAAAACACACCTTTCTCATGACTGAAAATGACGCCCGGCGACCGGTGAATCTGGGAAACCACGACCCGTTCCGCGCCGTTGATGATAAAAGTACCTCGCTCGCTCATAATGGGGATATCTCCCATGTAGATATCCTTCTGTCTGATTTCACCGGTCTGCTGGAAGATGAGATTCACCCGCGCTTTGAGTGAAACCGCGTAGGTGATGCCCTTTTGCTTACAGTCCAACTCGGAGAACTTGATGTTGTCCTCGTCAAACGTGTAGTACTCATACTCCAAAACCATATCCCCGTTGGGGCTTTCAATAGGAAAGGTTGTTCTGAACACTTCCTCAAGGCCCTGCACTTCGAGGGGTTTATGGTTCCGAAGCCGTTCCCGCTGAAGAAAGCGTTCATAAGAACAAAGCTGAATATCAATCAGATTCGGCAAATCCATCACATCATGAATATTCTTCCCGATATACACCCGTTTCGAAATCGCATTTTCCGCTACCATTCATCCTCCTTGTCAACATATAAAAAAGCCCCGGCACAAGGCCGAAGCTCTAATCATTGGAGCTATAAGGCTCCAATGATATAACCTGAGAAACTAAGCTGTTGGTTTGATGGCCCTACTGGATTTCAACCGTACCGCCGGCGGCAGTGACTGAGTCTTTGATCTTTGTAGCATCGGCCTTGGAGATATTTTCCTTGATAGGCTTAGGCGCTCCTTCGACTAGCTCTTTGGCTTCTTTAAGACCAAGACCAGTAACAGCCCTAACCTCTTTGATAACCGCGATCTTCTTGGAATCATCAAACGCCTTGAGAATAACATTGAACTCCGTCTTCTCCTCGACTGCCTCAGCGGGCGCACCACCTGCGGCAGGACCAGCCGCTACAGCTACCGGAGCCGCAGCGGAAACACCAAAAGCTTCCTCCAGCGCCTTAACCAGCTCGGAAATCTCCAGAGCAGTCTTGGTTTTCAGCGCCTCAATAATCTCTTCATTACTCAATGCCATATTATCTTCTCCTTGTATTGATTAAGCATCCCTACAGACACTTTCTTAAAACCGACAGGAATGGCGCGGCGGCTTGCCGCTGAAGCCTGACGGTCTTGTTTCACGAGTTATGCCTCTGGTGTGGCTTCAGCCACCGCCTCCGCGCTACTACCTTCGGATTTCTTGTCCCCAATAGCCTTGATGGTTCTCACCAGACGGGCATTGATATCGTTGAGTGCGTCAACGAGATTTCGTGTCGGCCCGTTCATCACCGAGAGCAACATGGAAATCAGTTCCAGCCTGCCGGGTAGTTTGGAAAAAGCCTCAGTCTGGGCCGCGTCGTATATCGAATCGCCAATAAGCGCACCCTTCACCTTGAGCGCTGGGATTTCTTTGGCGAAGGTAAACAGGGACTTGGCAACCTCATTGGCGTCCTTTGACGCGATAGCTATGGCGGTCGGACCAGCAAGATATGACGCCACATCCGGCGTGGATAGTTGCTCAAATGCGATCCGCGCAAAGTTATTCTTCACCACCTTGAAGTGCGCGTCCTTACCCCTAATCTGCTTACGCAGATTAGTAATCTGCTCAACCGTAAGTCCCCGGTAATCGGTAAAGATAAAATCTTTGGAAACACCAAACTCTTCTTTCAGCGCGTTAATGGACACGGTTTTCGCGTTCTGTATCTTCTTTGCGATAATCGCCACGATTTACTCCTCATCCTTGATCGAAACCCACACACCGGGTCCCATAGTGGAAGCCACCGAAATGGTCTGAATGAACTCACCTTTCGCGTCAACAGGCCGTTTGCGCTTAATCTCGGTAACAGCGGCTCTGACGTTTTCCATGACCTTTTCGCTATCCATCGAAATCTTCCCCACCGCGAGGTGTACCACACCAGTTTTATCAGCACGGAATTCCGTACGCCCTTTCTTGAGTTCAGCCAGGGCGGTTTTGAGGTCAAACGTAACTGTTCCGGTCTTGGGGTTAGGCATAAGCCCGCGCCGTCCCAGTATCATACCAAGCTTACCGACATCCTTCATCATATCCGGCGTTGCCACTGCGATGTCGAAATCAAGCCAGCCACCCTTTATCTTGCCGATCAGGTCATCAGCACCCACAAAGGTCGCACCAGCATCCTGCGCGTCCTTTTCCTTCTCAGGCTTGCAGAAGACCAGCACCCGTTTTTCACCCTTAAACTGGTGCGGCAGAACTACAGTATCACGCACCGACTGGCTCTTCTTCAAGTTCAGTTTCACCGCCAGCTCTACCGTCTCGTCAAACTTAGCTGTGGCAAGCGTCTTAACCAATGCTGTCGCCTCTTTTAACTCATACACAGTAGCGCTGTCGTATTTTTTCAGGCTTTCACGATACTTCTTTCCGTGCCTCATTGTTCCACCTCAACACCCATAGAACGAGCTGTTCCCGCGATAATCTTCATGGCCCCTTCAACATCATTCGCGGAAAGGTCAACCAGCTTCAGCTTGGCAATCTCCTCGAGTTTAGTCTTGGGAAGCTTTCCCACCTTAGTCTTGTGTGACTCACTTGACCCTTTCTCAAGCCCAATCGCCTTCTTGATAAGTACTGCAGCGGGCGGGGTTTTGAGAATAAAGGTGAATGATTTGTCCATGTACACAGTGATAACCACCGGTATCACAAGCCCTACTTCCATACCCTTGGTTCGGTCATTGAACTGCTGAACAAACTGCGGCGCACTCACCCCATGAGGCCCTAACGCAGGTCCTACAGGCGGGGCCGGGGTCGCCTTACCAGCCGGACATTGCAACTTGACTATGGTCGCAATTTTTTTCTTAGCCATATATACTCCTTTTGTGGTATACCCAGTGTTACCGGGATAACGTTTCCGAAACTGGAAACTCCCATCAGGGACTTGTTATACTTTTTATAACTTTTCAACTTGTAAGAGATCGACTTCAACTGGCGTGTTACGGCCAAAGATACCAACCATCACCTTGAGCTTGTTCCGCTCCTGATTTACTTCCTCAATAACGCCGGAGAATGACTCAAACGGCCCCTCGATAATCTTAACCTGCTCGCCTGCGCTGAACGTTTGCCGCGCCCGTACCGGACGCTCGCCCTTAATCTCGCCGGACTTTTGCAAAATAGACCGCGCCTCATTAGCAGTTATAGGACGAGGCTTCTTATCAGCCGTAGCGCCCAGAAAACCAGTAACACCCTCAATCCGCTTAATCTTTGAGATAGGTACTTTCCAAGTAAGATCTGGCAACTCCATTGATACCAGAATATATCCAGGAAGGAACTTCTTTGTCATGGTACGTTTCTTGCCATCCTTGACTTCAATCACATCCTCGGATGGAACCTTGATATCCCGTACTACCTCATGGTCAAGCTCCTGATTTTCAATCATCATGCGTATCGTTTTTTCGATCTTGTTCTCATATCCTGAGTAGGTGTGAAGAATATACCAGCCAGCGGCCATACTATACCTTAAAAGATCGCCTGCACGCCGAAGAGCAGGAGTACATCTACCAGCCCCAAAGCAGCAGCAATTATAATGGTAGAAACAATCACAACTTTTACCGAACTGATAACATCCTCACGGTTTGGCCATACTACCTTGCGTAACTCCGCATAAGACTCTTTTACAAATTGAACTATTTTGTTCATCAACTTCCCTCTAAACGTCTTTAACAACCCTAACTACAGGCCAGGTAGGACTCGAACCCACAACACTCGGTTTTGGAGACCGACGCTCTACCATTAGAGCTACTGGCCTAAATTTTTTAAATACAAGGAGCATTGCATGACAACCCACACCTATTGAATCAGGTTGCACATTGTTACTTTACTTTTGTCTCTTTATGAACCGTATGCTTCCGGTCAAACGGACAATATTTCTTGAACTCAAGTTTTTCCTGCGTGTTCCGCCGGTTCTTTTCCGTGGTATAGTTCCTCCGCTTACACTCAGTACACTGGAGCGCAACCAATTCCACCGCTGTCTTCTTTGACGCCATATTTCCTCCTCATAACGACGTTTTCACCATCTTGTAAAGCCCTCGAACGGAATCGAACCGTTGACCTTATCCTTACCATGGATATGCTCTACCGACTGAGCTACAAGGGCATTTGCTCATCTACAGTTTCAAACAAAGTATCAAGTCCGCACATTTATGTCAAGCACTTTGCGTCAGTTTTATCGCATATTTGTGAGCGCCTCTGCGATTCCGTGACAATAGTCTCCAAGATTTTCAATGCGCCGCACAAGGTCGATAAACAAAAGCTCCGTTTTGACGTTTTCACCAGCCTCAATACGTTTGCGTCCCAGCTTACGAAGGCGATCCCTCGACCTATCAATCTTCTGCTCCAGTTGTTCAGCCTGCGTTGTCCCTTCCGCCGTCATGGGACTGCCCAAATGTGTCTGCACAAGGCGCAGGGCCTCTTCCACAAGACTCATGTACGGGGCAAGCGCCTCCATCTCCTTGCGCTTGAAGATAAGGTCTTTCTTCGCGCTCCGCTCAAGCAAAAGACTCATGCTGTAGCAATCGTCGGTCATGTCCTCAAGGTCGGCAATGATCCGCAAAAGGTAGGAGATCCTCGACTCGGAACGCCGGTTCAACTGCTGACGGGTACACTCAATGAGGAAGCGGGTAAGCTCTTCCCGCATCTCATCCGCGTAGGCTTCTTTGGAGCGCATCTCTTCAACCAGCGCATCTACTGCGGCGATCCGTTCAGGCGTGTCAGGCAGGCTGTGAAGCGCGGCGCTCACCTTCGCGTACATGGAAGACGCCAGAGCAGCGAGATCACGAATCTCCTTCTCAGCCCGCACAATGTTTAGTTCCGGCGTGTCCTGAATGGAGCCGGATTTGTATTCGAGCTTGTAGGTCGTAGGCGCCAACGCTGTATCCTTGTCCTTTATAAGGAATGAAACAAGCGTGGCAAAGGGTTTGACAAAGGGAAAGAAGAGCAGGGTATTAAGCATGTTAAACATCGTGTGAAACATGGCAAGCCGCGTGGTGATTGAAGGAGCGTCGCCCGGACTGATCAGGTTTACCAGAATGATGAGCGGGTGAAGCAGAATAAGCGCCCAGATCACGCCGATCACGTTAAACAGCACATGAACCAGCGCAGCCCGCCGCGCCGTAGTTTTGGTGCCAATCGCCGCCAGCGCCGCGTCAATGGTTGTCCCAATGTTCGCGCCCAGAATCATGGTAACGGCAATGTCAAACGTGATAAGTCCCTGATTCGCCATGACGAGCATCAGGGCGGTTGAGGCGCTTGATGAGTGTACGATCAGGGTCATTACCAGGCCAATGCTGGTTCCAATCAGAATTGAAACAGGACCGCCGTCGGAAAAAGCGCTGATGAATCCAAGGCTTTCCACGCTAATCTCCGGCATTGAGGTGGTAAGAAAGTTAAGCCCCAAAAAGAGCAGGCCAAAGCCCAGTATCACTTCGCCCAGCCCCCGGTATTTCCACTTAACCGCCCGCAGAACAAAGCCGATTCCCACCGCCGGCAGAGCGAGCGTAGACAGGCTCAACGAGAAACCGACCAGCGACACGATCCATGCTGTTACCGTAGTGCCGATATTCGCGCCCATGATGACGCCGATAGCCTGAGTAAGTGTCAGCAGCCCGACGTTTACAAAGGACACGACCATCACCGTTGTCGCTGAGGACGACTGGATGATGCCGGTAACCACGAAGCCGGTAAGCACAGCGCTGAACCGGTTACCCGTCATAAAGTTCAGCGTCCGCTGGAGCCGGTCTCCAGCAGTCTGCTGAATCCCATCGCTCATCACTTTCATTCCAAATAAGAAGAGGCCAAGACTCCCGCCAATCTGGAACACCAGTCCAATATAGTTCATGTTTTCTCCATTGCCTCGTCAGTAACTCTATACCTAAAGGCAGAGGCTTGCAGCTTTGGCCTATCGCACGGCCTGCTCTACAAGGTTCCGCGTCGCTGCTACCGGACTTCCACAGTGTTTCACCCTGTTGTGCCAAGCGCCAGAGCCGCCCTGTTCACAGATATAATTCCCCGCGCCACGCAGGTATGTTTGCTCCTAATCTTCGCGGATTTACCGCCCCATTCTTATCCTGGCTATCAGATATGCGCACTTTGAAGCGATCTCTGTATCCGCATAGGTTTAAGCTAAGCTGTCTTTGCCTAAGTGTCAACGGCCTTTGCCAAAGGCCGTTCCCAAGCTACCTCTTGCCGTACCGCCCTCAGCCTTTACTTGAACCATAACGCTCCAGAGAGTACCGCACCTCGTGATGAAGAGCTGCGCAGCTCGCGGCGAAGAGTACCGCACCTCGTGCCAGCGAGACACGCAGCTCGTGGCGCAAAGCGGGGCAGCGCCTTGACGACCTCCCTTGCCTAAAGACAGGGGCTTTACGGCGCTGCTGGTAATCACCTTGGCAGGCGTCAGGGCGAAGGCTGCGGCTGGCTAATGCTCTAGGGTGATCGCCTTATCCAGTCTTGCGCCCTTAGTGTTGAGTTGGTATATTCATGTTATGCATATTACCGCGATTCAAAAAATACTTGTGCGATTCATGTTTAGCTTCGGCCTGTTTTTAATGCTCGTAGGAATCGCTTTTCTTTTGGGAACGCTTACCGGTATCTCATACGTTTCAGTGCTGGTATCCTTCTTCTTTGTACTGGTTGGGGCGTTTTGCGCTACGCTGGCGGTCAAGCTTAACCGGAACAGGTTCAAGCGTTCTGTGTACCTTTTCTTCTCAACGTTTTTTATTCTGGTCGGACTCTTTCTCTTCTTAATCGCGCTGAATATCTTCCCTGTTCCTTTTTTTCAGGCATGGCCGCTCCTTTCGTTATTCTCTGGCATAGCACTGATTCCCGCAGGCTGGAATCATTTTAGAACGCTTCGCTTTCGGTATATCGTTCCGTCTGTTACCTTTATTGTACTAGGCTGTATACTCCTCGTGTTCTCGTTTGATATGGTTCCTTTCTCGTTTACTCAGTTCGTTTTGCAGTGGTGGCCCCTTCTGGTAGTGCTTGCGGGACTCATTCTTGTCTTGCTTTCGGTAGGAACAAAGAACGTCAACGCCGATACTACACAGAGATGAGACTGCAGCATAAAGAATCTCCCCACTGTGAAGGCGCTGAACCGCGCTCCATACGGGCGCGTGGATTAAAACAACATAAGCATATCCCTTTCTGGCTGGGCTGTTTAATCAGCCTTATGGTGTCGGCCTGCGCTTCCCCGCGAATACAGGAAACGCCTCTGCCCACTCAAGCGTTGTTGACAAATGGCGGGTCCGCGGCAGCGCCGCGTGGAGGCGGCATTGCCGATGATATCCGCGCACTAACCGAAAGCGGGATACCGGACTCGCTGAATGAGGCGCTGGATTTGATCCGAAGCAGAGAAATCGGAGGAAGCGAATTCGGCAGAAATATGAACTATGTAATCGTTACCCTGTTCAAGACGCTCTATCCTGATATTACACCAACGCTTCCTGTGGCCGATCCATCGCCGAATCATGTCTATACCAGAATAATCAGAAACACCGCCCAGTTGGGCTATATCTCACCGCCAGCTGATTCACAGGATTTTCTTGAGTACATTCTGCCTTTTCTGGCTTTTTTCTCGCCAAGCGGAGCGAAACCCTACGCCACAGCTCTGCCAGATATGAGACGGGCAGCGGAACTCAATCCCGATTCCGTGCTGCCGCCGTATTTTATGGGGCTTATCTATGAGTATACCGGCAGTCTGAAAGAGGCGCGATCTTCGTTTGAACGCGCTGTGGCTCGCTCAGCAGCCTGCTACCCAGCCGCGCTTGGGCTTGCGCGGGTTATGGACGCAAGCGGCCAGAAACAAGCAGCCACCAGTATGTTGCAGAACATGGCCAACAGTTACCCTGACAACATGGCTATTAAACGTCAGCTTGCTCTTAACTATTACAACAATCATGATTGGTCCCACGCTGAATCGGCCATCATGGAGATACTCCAGAAGGACAGCAAAGACACTAACTTTGCCTTCATGTACGCCCGTGTGCTTGTGGAAGAGGGGCAGCTTGTTCAGGCGCAGGCTGTGCTTGACCAGTACGCTCCCGTAAACTCGAATAACCGCCTCTATCTGTTCCTACGCGCAAGAATACAGGCTGAAGGATACCACAACGGCGACGCGGCTCTCACTTACCTCCGCGCCATCCTCAAGTCTCCTATGGTTAATGATGAAATATCGATCTACACCGCCCGTGTGCTTGTGGAATCACGGCGGGAAGATGACCAGAACGAAGGCCGTTCCCTGCTGAGAAGCCTGCTTAATGAAAAAGACCCCGCGTTTTCGGTTATCGCTTTGGCGTTTCAGGACGCGCTGAACCAGAAAGCCTGGGATGAAGCGGCTGTATATCTTGACCGTGTGCTTGAAGAGTCCCGCTCCACTTATCTTCTGGATGCCTACAAAATTGAGGATGGACGGGGAAATAAGCAGGCGGCGCTGGCTTATGTCCAGGAGTTTCATCAACAGAAACCAGCCAATGAGGAAGGAACCCTCGCGCTGGCCACCGCCCTTGTCGAGACGGGCGCCCGCGCCGAAGCCAGCCGCCTTATCGAAAGCCGCCTCGCAGACCTGAGCGGCGGAAGCGTGAAGTCTCAATACTACTATCTGCGAAGCCGTCTACGGGATAACGATACAGAGGCGCTGGAGGACCTGCGTTCCAGTAACTTTGAAGACCCCCGCAGCCTCGCCGCCTTAATAGGCCTGTTTGAGGTATACCAACGCCAGGGCGATGAACGCCGTGCCGTTTTCTACCTTAAACAGGCGCTTGCGCTGGCCCCGAACGCGCCGGAACTGCAAGCCTACAAACAGCAGTACGCCTCAGAGCTGTCTTACGATCCAGCCGGATAGAATCCCGCCATAGAAATAGAAGGCAACGTCAAAGCGTATACCACTGTTCGTGTCGCTCACTTCGTAGTGCTTCGTAACCCCGAATTCCTTACAAAGGCGGTACTCACCCAGCCGGAGTTCCTTGCCTTTGGTGTATTCCCGCATCTTTGCGTGAACCAGCCGCATGACCCCTTCTTTTGCAAACGGGTCAACCACGACGCTCGTGTTAAGCGGCGTTTGATAGCCTGACGCGGCGCGGCGGATGCAGGCAGCATCCGCGTAAGCGCGGAACGCGGCCTGGACTTCTGGGGAACGAATCGAGTCTATCGTAAAGATGGAAATGCCTTCGGCTCCGTTGTTCAGCGCCGCGTCCATGAACTCGGTTACGGACAGGGTGTCCTTAATCATAAGGCCACAGTAGAGCGCGGTCTCCGGCTTCTTGTCCCGTAGGTTTTCGAGGGTGCAGTCAGCGATGAAGCTGACGTCCTCAGTATAAAAATCGTGGTAGACCATGGGGAACACGATATCGAGGTTCCACTTCCCCCAATCCTGCCGTACCATGGAGCGCGACATCTTCGGCGTGGGAAACGGCGACGCGGCCATTACCTTGTCATAAGAATGAACCACCTCCGCTATTTCATTGGCAACTTCAGTGATCTGATCACAGCGAAAGTCCAGCCAAGTCTCATCGCGTGAGGGGTCTTCCTGCTCGCGGGGATCATAGCCGTGGCGATCCTTGAACGCGGCGATCATGGCGGGATGATACCCATAGTCCCACTGCGGGTACTCCCGATCCTGTACCACATCATACTTTGGCCAGAGCGTTGTCGGCAGGATGACATCCACGAAGCGGTGATAGTCGATGGAAATCCCGTTAAGCCCATCAATTTCGCAGAGCGTCCGCACCCGCTGCTTGATGAACGTCCGCACCTCCGGCAGAGCTGGACACAAAAACTTGTAGTAATCAACATACGCCTTTGTTTCCACAATACGCTGCCCAAGCCGGTTTACGCTGAACCAGTCCGGGTGTTCCACAAGCAGCTTGTCCACCCCCTGGGACTTCTCAACGTTCATCGTAACCACCCAAGCATACACCTCAAGGCCGTAGTTATGGGCAATGGCTAGCGCCTTTCGGTAGTCGTCCGGTGTAGCCGCATTCAACTGCACGCCGTCAATACCGGTTTCCCGCATACGCGCACACGCGGCGTCAAAATCCGCAGACGGGTCATAGCCCATCCATGTCCAGAACATAGGATACTGTTTTGTATTCATGCTTTTCTCCTTAGCACTAAGTGTAACACAGCCTACAAGTTGCAAGCCCGCTTTCTTGCAACTTATGTGAAAAGTGCGTGCGCCGCTCAATGCGGAACGTTTCACCGTGCGTGCAGAGCGTTCAGCGCGGTGAAACACCTTCACCAGTACGAGTGGAACACTCTCACTCGGTCGAGTGGAACACTCACACTCGGTCGAGTGCGACACTCTCACTCGGTCGGGTGGAACACTCTCACTCGGTCGGGTGGAACACTCTCACTCGGTCGAGTGGAACACTCACACTCGGTCGAGTGGAACACTCTCACCAGTACGAGTGCGACACTCTCACTCGGTCGGGTGGAACACCTTCACCAATGCTGGTGGAACACTTTCACTCGTGCTGGTGGAACACCTTCACCAGTGAGTGAAGGACTCACCACTGGGTGAGTGAGCTACTCACGCATAGGTGAATGAAGGACTCACTACTGGGTGAGTGAGCTACTCACCTACGCGGTGGGTCACTCACACCAGTACGAGTGGAACACTCTCACTCGGTCGAGTGGAACACTCTCACTCGGTCGAGTGGAACACTCTCACTCGGTCGAGTGCGACACTCTCACTCGGTCGAGTGGAACACTCTCACTCGGTCGGGTGCGACACTCTCACTCGGTCGGGTGGAACACTCTCACTCGGTCGGGTGGAACACTCTCACTCGGTCGAGTGGAACACTCTCACTCGGTCGAGTGGAACACTCTCACTCGGTCGAGTGGAACACTCTCACTCGGTCGGGTGGAACACTCTCACTCGGTCGGGTGCGACACTCTCACTCGGTCGAGTGGAACACTCTCACTCGGTCGGGTGGAACACTCTCACTCGGTCGGGTGCGACACTCTCACCAAGCGCGTTAAGAAAATCTTTACACCGGCAGGGTCTTTGCTTCCACGCCTAGGGCTGCGGCGGCTTGCTCGGCAAGAGCGGGGCCAGCTAAGACTACCGACACTGCGGCAGGCGCGGCGGCAACCAGACGGGCTGCGGCGGCATTTATCGCGGGCGCGGTCGTGGCTATGAGGCCGCGAAGACGCTGAGCGCGACGCTGCTCGTCAATGCCATAGAGAAAGCGAAAAAAGTCCGAGATACCCTTTTCCGCGCTGGTGTGAGGACGGGTCTCGCGGCCATAGGTTGCGATGATCGCCTTTTCCACAAAGTCTTCGTCACTTTCTGTTTTTGCCATTTCTTGCAATACCGCAGGAAACGCTTCCAGAGAATGAAGTGGGTTCGGGTCGCGGTAGGTTGATAGGGAAAAGAGCTTTTCAAGGGGATCAGGGAAGGCGTTTGCGCCATAGGCGCCGCCTTTCATGCGAATCCGCTCCCAGAGCGCGCCAGTGGAAAGTTCGTGGGCAAGAAGCAGCTCCGCAGTCTGTTCCGGCGTGGCGTAGGGCGCGGCGGGAAGGCTCTGGGCGGCAAAGCCCACTTGAAGCGAGGGAGAAACGTAGACTTCAGGCTTTGCGGGGGCGCTTGGCGTGAACGCTGAGGCGGTCAGCGGGTTGCGGGGACGGGGCGAGCCAAACGCGCCAAAGTGTTCGCCAAGTCCCTGGATGGCGACAGGGAGGGTCTCGCCTGAGCAGGTAAGGTTGATAAGCAGACCAGCGCGGGAAAGAATCTTGTCTCTGATACGCGCAAAGGCGCGGCTCAGTTCCGCGTCATCCAGTTCCGCGGCTTGGTGAATAAACTCGATCTGACTGATCCCTGCCCACAGTTCAATAAGGGCGCGTGAACGGGAAAACGCCTGGCTTGCGCGGTTCATTGCGTAGCCATGGCCGTGAGGCGCAATGCTTGAGTCAGCGTCATTCTTGATTTCAAGCATAAGATCACGGATGCGATTGAGGTCGGAAAAGTCAGCCTCACGGACAATCCGCGAAAGCAGGCTCAGGCTCGGCATAAGCTTCTCGTCTAGGGTTTTGAGCCTGATGGTAAACCAGTCTCTGCCCACTATATCCAGCATACCGGAAGGCAGGGCAACCGTATGCGCGGCTCCTGGGGCTGGCGAACCAGTCTGTAATGAACCGTGCAGGTCGCCAACTGTGCGGGCGAGGAGGCTCGACACCTCCCCATAATCCAGATCAGGCAGACCCAGACCAAGGGATATATCGGCAAAAAGTTTGAGGTATGGATAATCCTCCGGCGCAAGGGTGTCTACGGGGAAGGCAAGGTCGATGTAGGTAACGCCATTGGTGAAAAGCTCATGGCTGAGGAGCGGAACTCCGGCTGCGCTGTGGAGGGCGCGGGGAATCAGTTCAAGGTCAGGGGAAAGGTCTTTACGCGACAGGTGCGGAATGCTTGCAAGGGCGGCGGGCGTTTCGGCTTCCCCCTGAATACGCGCAAGTTCTTGCGCCTTGTGATCAATATCGCGCTTTTCGGTTTCACTCAGACGCGACAGGGTTTGGTCTAGACGTTTTGCGAGCGCCGCGTCTTTCTTCTCAAGAAAATCAGCTTCTGGTTCCACCACTACAAGGGCGCGGTGCTGGTTATTTAATAAGAACTTCTCAATAAGAGACTCAAAATACCGGCTGTCAGCGGCGATACGCTTCTTCAGTTCAGCGAAGGGCGACACGAAACAGAGGCTATCCCAGGGCTTCCCGCCATGTAACCATGCGCGGAGCGAGCGCCGTAACCACACGAGCGACCAAGGCCCGCCTGAACGCCGTATCTCACGGCTGGAAAACTCAAGGGACATGAGCGCCGCCTCAATCTCCTCTTTTGGGATGCCTTCATTACACAGGCGGCGCAGTTCGCCCAGAATCAGCGCCTCAACATCCTTAGGGTCTGTACTGGTTTTCACGCCACGCAGTCCTATGCTCAACACCAGTTCCCGCAGTTCGCCGTCCAGCCCTGTTACTGGCGAGAGGTCTTCGCCCAGATCAGACTCAACCAGAACGCGGGTGAGCGGTGAACCATCGTGTCCCAATAACACATCGACCAGGGCGGCGAGGGCGATGTTCTTATCACTTTCAGTGGCTTCACAGCAGAGCCATGAGAGTAACACAGTTGATTTCTGTTCAACACCGACTGGACAAGGCGCTTTGACGACGCGGGGCGATTCCCAGGGTTTTGTGCGCGCCACTGGCGCAGCCGCTGTTCCGGGCGCTAGGTTGGCAAGGATTCTTTCGTTAAGGAAGGAGAGCTGTTTTTCCGTGGGGATATTACCGGCCAGAAACACTCGGCAATTCGCCGGAGCGTAACGCTCCTGATGAAAGGCTTTTAAGTCCGCCCATGTCAGGTTGGGAATACACTCAGGGTCTCCACCGGAATCAAAGGCGTAAGGCGTATTCGGCAGGACAGCTTTAGTCGACCACAGCTCTGCGTAGGCGTCTGGCGACGAATACGCGCCCTTCATCTCGTTATACACCACACCGGTTATTGAAAGGCGTTCAGCCTTTTCGCCATCTCCCTGCGGTGGAACAAATTCTATGCGGCGGCCTTCCTGCATGAACGTCCATTCTGAGAGCAAGGGGTGAAACACAGCGTCGGCATACACAGACATTAGGTTAAAGTAGTCGGTTTCGCTCACCGAGCTTGCGGGATAGACGGTTTTATCAGGGAAGGTCCAGGCGTTAAGGTAGGTCTGGAGGCTTCCCTGAGCCAGCACCAGAAAGGCGTCTTTCAGGGGGTAGTGTTCCGAGCCGCAGAGTACCGAGTGTTCAAGTATATGGGCAACGCCGCTTGAGTCTTCCAGCGCTGTTGCAAAGGTGAAGGCAAAGAGGTTTTCGCAGTCGTCGTTCAGCACATGAAACACTTCAAGGCCGCTGCGTTCATGCCGCGCCCAGACGCCCTTTGCCTTGAATTCCGGCAGATCAATGGTTTCAAGAATAGTAAAACCGCTTATACGCTCGCCGGTTTGTCCGGCCTGTGTTGTTGTGTTCATAATAAAATATCCTCATCATCGCTTAGAATAATTTGACCAGCTTCCCGTTGTATGGTGAACCAGTCAAGAAAATCATGGGCAGCCGCGTCAGCCTCTTTTTTGAGTACCGGCCCTATGATATCCGCCTCTTCCCGAATCTGTACGCGGCGCTGTGCCGAGACATTCGATAAGATTTTTTCTGTAAACTCTCTAGAACGGTTTTTAAGCAGCAGAACAATCTCCTTGTCCGGCATGGTGGTCAGTTTTTCCTGTATGGGTCTGTCCTGCGCCTTGATCACTTCTTCCAGCGTATGAAGCCGCTCTTTCAAGTTCTGTCCCAGCGTAGGTTCCTCGTTCTCAAGCGTACTCAGAATGCGATCCCCAAAGGACAAATCTGCGGCTTTAAGGATGTCGGTTAGCGCGCTCATACCGTCAATGCGGATCGTGTTGGTCTGCTCCAGATGCTCGGCCTTTTCTTTCAACGAGACTGCGACGCGCTCAAGCACATCAAGCGAAGTCTTTCCCATGTAAGCAATGCGTTTGATAATCTCAAACTTCCTCGCTGGCTGGGTATCGGCCAGCACTTTTGCGGTCAGCGATGACGGAAGCCGTGAAAGTACCAGCGCTTCCACTGCCGGACTCTCATCCTTAAACAGTACGATAAGCTGTTCCGGCGAATACTCCTCAAGGAAGCTGAAGACTTTTCCTGTTACTTCTGGAACTGTCCGGCTTATAATCGCGTCGCCTTTATCCTTACCAAATGCCGTCCGCAGAATATCTCGCGCTGTTTCCACCCCGCCCGCGCTTGATGCTCCATAGCCAAAGGTTTTTGAGAGCAAAGAACGAAACTCCATCACCACTGACGCCGCGTCTTCGGCAGTAACACCGTGGATTGTGGCGATTTCCTGCGCGACAAGCTCCACATGGCGCGGCTCAAGGTGCGCCAGTATCTTCGACGCCTCCTCTGGGCCAATCAGGATGAGCAGCTTGGCGACCCGCCGGTACTTAGACTCAGGCTCTTTGTTTGGCTGTTCTACTGGTTCTGGGGGCTGAGACGGCGGCTCTGGTGTTTTACGGAACTTACCGCTAAACAGATTAGCAAGACCTTGCGTCTTTTTGGTGAATTCAGATGCAGTATCCGCCAGCGGAGTGTCTTTCTGGTTGAGTGTTTGCTGATAAGCCTTGAGCCCTCGAAAGGCTTCAGGATTCGGACGAGTGTCCGAAGGAACTTTTGCCATGACCCATGCTACCATACATATAGTAAGCGTGGGGAGTGGGTTTTGTTACACCGCTCATCCACCGCTTGTTGCCACTTTTTGCAGCGCCACTCAGACAACGCCGCGTTTGTCTTAAAAGCGTAACAGCCTTATTCTCTGACACGGTTTTCGTAGGACAGGCAGACAGGCTTACCAGTCTTCGCGTCGCGTACCAGTTCCGCCTCAATCTGATATATCTCCCGCAGGTTTTCACGGGTAACAACCGTTTCTGGAGGGCCTTCCGCTAGGAGGAATCCATCTTTCATAGCCAGAATGTGATCGGCGAATCGAGAGGCATTGTTGAGTTCGTGAAGCACCATCACAATGGTTCGCCCCTCTCGGCGGTTAAGAACAGAAAGGAGTGTCAGAATCTCCATCTGATGAGCCATGTCCAGGTAGGTCGTTGGTTCGTCCAGGAGCATGAACTCTGTTTTCTGGCACAGGGTCATGGCGATCCATGCCCGCTGACGCTGGCCTCCAGAAAGGTCTGACAGAGGCTGGGCGCGGTAGCTTTCTATCCCTGCAATCCGTAGGGATTCTCGGATGATCTCAAAGTCCTCCTGTACCAGAGTCCCGAAGCCGCGTTTGTGAGGGAAGCGCCCATAAGCCGCCAACTCTTCTACGGTCATGCCCTCTGGGGCGCGGGGGCTTTGAGGAAGCACTGCCAGCCTCCGTGCGATTTCTTTAGACGGAGAGGCGTGTACATCCCGCCCGTCAAGCCGGATGATTCCCCTCTCAGGCTTCAAGATACGAGCCATACCTTTGAGGAGCGTTGATTTCCCACAGCCGTTTGCGCCGATGATCACGGTTACCGCTCCTTTAGGGATGGCGACATTCAGCCTCTGAATCACCGGCTTGCCGCCGTAGCCCAGACTCACATCCTCTGTAACAATTCCGCTTTCCATAGCATCCTCCGCTATTGTTTCACCATAAGATAGATAAAGTAGGGCGCTCCAATGATAGAGACCACGCTGCCAATATGCAGCTCCAGAGGGGCAAAGAGATTCCGGGCAATCATGTCAGAACTCACCACCAGTAGCATCCCAGTTAGGATCGCCGCTGGTGTACAGTAGCGGCGCTGAGGCCCTGTAAGCTTCCCCGCGATATGCGGGGCCAGAAGCCCCACAAAGGCAATGCTTCCCGCTACAGAGGTAGCCAGCGCAGCCATGCCCGCAGCCATAGCGATCAGTAGCCGCCTAAGTTTTTCCGTGTTTACCCCTAGACCACAGGCAATCTCGTCCCCAAGAGTAAAGACATCTAGGTAACGAGACTGGTACAGGGCCACGGCGCAGAGGAAGACAAGAGGCGGACTCACAGCAATCACGTAGCTCCAGCTTACCCCCCAAAGGCTGCCCGCAGTCCAGGAGAGTACGCGGTTGAAGTCGCGGTTATCAAAACTAAGCTGCAAGATAATGATTAGCGCGTTAAAACCCGCATTAACTGCAATTCCCATGAGGAGGAGCCGGCGGGGTTGCATCCCCCGCCGCCAAGCCAGGGCGTAGATAAGCGTTGCTGCTGCCAGACCGCCCACAAGAGCGATAAGCGGCATGGTGAATATGGTAAAGACTGGCAATGAATAGTAGTTGTTCCCATTGGTCAGGTAGATGTATACCACCACAAACATTGCCGCGCCGCTTGAAACACCAAGTATCCCAGGCTCGGCAAGATCATTCCGTGTTACGCTTTGAAGGATAACGCCGGAAACCGCCAACGCACCCCCAACGAGGAGCGCAATGATGATTCGGGGCAGGCGGATGGTAAACAGGGCGATCTGCTGCATTCGAGTTCCCCTGCCTAAGATGGTCTGTATGAGTTCCTCCGGCGAAATAGGCAGGGTTCCTAGGTTCATGCTGAGTAGCACGGCTCCCAGGAGCAGCAACAGCAGCACAATAAAGACGAGGCGGAACCGCCCAGCACGGGAAGCGATAACCCTCATATCCGCTTTTCCTTTTGTACCATTCTGATAAGCAATGGAACCCCTAATAAGGAAGTAAGAGAACCTACTGGAACCTCAAAAGGGCTGTTCAGGGTACGCGCCAGTATGTCGCTGTACAGCATTAGCGCCGCGCCGGTTACAATGGACAGAGGAATCACTCGCCGGTAATCACCACCCACACCAAGCCGTACTATATGCGGCACGATAAGGCAGACAAAGCCGATGTTGCCCCCAACCGCCGCTGCCGCGCCGCTAAGGATCACCACGCAGAGCAGCCCCCCGAAGCGTACCCGGTTCGGCTTTTCCCCTAAGCCCACTGCCGCGTCGTCCCCTAGACTGAGGATGGTGATACGGGGAGAAAGGAACAGGGCGAAGACTAAGGCCGAAGCCGCGATCACAAGGACTCGAACCATCCCCCACGTAGCGCCGCCCAGCCCACCCGCCATCCAGAAGGCGAGGTTTTTACTATTGTTGGTAAGAAGGGCAATCATGGCTGCTAGGGAAGAAAAGAGCATACCCAATGCCGTACCCGCTAGGAGCAGCCGAGTGATGTCTAGCCCAGACCGCTTGGCGCTCAGGAGGAACACCAGCGCGGCGCTAACTGAGGCTCCGGCAAAGGCGAAGAACACCCGGCCAGGTAACCCTGGCACTTCCCGGCTGCTCATATAAATCGCCATAGCCAATACCGCACCCTGATTCACTCCCATAATTGAAGGAGAGGCAATGGGGTTTCGAGTAATGCCCTGAAGCACAGCCCCACCCGCAGCGAGGAAACCGCCAACTAGAAGGGCGCAGATCGCTCGCGGCAGCCGGGAATCCCATATAATAAGCTGTGCTGTGCTGGTTTTTACTCTGCTGAAAACGCCCCGCGCAATATCCCCAAAGCCAATGTTCTTTGCCCCCAATGAAACCGAAAGAATCAGTCCGGTAAGGATCAGAACTACCTCTGCTGTGAGGATAAGGCCAAGCCGCCGCAAGTCACCTTGACCTCCCATTCGAGAAAGGGTCTGCCCGTTCATCCCCATTTCCTTATTGAACAAGCAGAGTCTCCAGCTCGTCCAGAAGCAGTTTCTTTCCATATACACTGTACGCCTGATTGAAGTAGGGCGACTGAGGCAGCCAGATAACCCGTCCAGCCTTAACACTTTCCATGCTGTTCCACACGGAACTGGCTTCCAGAGCCGCTTTATCGTCCGCCGACGCCAATACCACCATATAATCCGCGCTGACGCCAGTAAGTCCTTCCAGACTCGCGGTAGGCAAGGTGATACTACTCTGCTCAGGTAGGTCTGGTGGAATCCCTAAGCCCATATCATTATAGAACATATCCCCATAGGCCGCGTCGGTAAACAAGTAATAGGAACTCCCCGCAGTAAGAAAGGCAAAGTAGGTCGCATTTGACCCATTAGCAGCCTTAACCGTAGTCCCTACCTCACGCGCCCGTGCCTCATACGCGGCAATATAGGATTCAACCACTGCGCCAGTGTCAAAGAGTTCCCCCACCATCCGTAAATCCCCACGCCAGTCATTCACTGTGGGTTCAATAACAATGGTAGTAGCAATGGCCGCAAGCTGTTCGTATGCTTTTTCCTGTCGGGGATTGATGATGATAAGGTCTGGCTCTACGGCGAGGACTGCCTCAACATTTACTGTATCCGCCATAGGATAGCCGATGATAAGCGCCCCAGCTAGTAATTCCTCCAGATAAGAAGGGAACCTAGTGTAGTCATAGGCATCCGAATCAGAGGTGGCTACTGGTTTGCGCCCGATAATGCAGAGCATATCACTAATGCCCGATGCATCCGCAATACGCTGAGGGTTTGCCGGAATACTGACAGGTCCTCGCAGGGTGTTTACTGTCCGGGTGTCCACTGCAGCCTTCCGCGTCTCTAACGCAGGCCGAGCCTCCGCAGTAGAGGCAACCATAAACAGGATAAGACAGAAACTAAAGATACTAACAGGATACTTCATGTTCTTGCTCCAAATAGAATAAGATGTGTTAGAAAAGTCTAACTGACATACTCTATTGGATGTGTTGGAATGTGTCAAGCTTCTAGCAGTCTTTTCTAGAGTAATAGTGTTTATTTTTATACTGTTTTTGAAAAAGGGATTAACTATAAAGCAAAAGAGGGTTTATAATGCTTATCTATAAAGAAACAGAATGAGTAAGGAGACTATTATGGCAGGATTAGAAGAACTGCGAAACGTGCTGCACGTCATTAGGGCGTGGCTGTATCCTAATTATCTGGAATACGGGGGTAAGTTCATAGCCCGCGCAAAGACTGACAAGACCCTGAGCGTGAAGCAGGTGTGCGCGGAAGCTGTTACACGAGGCGGTTCAGACCTGAACTACAACACCATGGTTGACGCGGTGAACGTGTATTTTGATGAGGTGTTTTACCAGCTTGCGGACGGGTTCAGCGTGGAAAATAACTACTTCTCAATACACCCCAAGATAGGTGGCACGTTTGAGCATGCAGACGCCAAGGTTGATAAGAAGAAGAATCCAGTTGAGTTTACATTCCGTAAACGGCAGTATCTGCGTGATATTCTCTCCCGCATTACAGTGGAGATCGAGGGTGCAGCAGAAAATGGGATGTATATCGCGGAAGTGTTGGATGTAGTCAGCGGTATAGCAGATGAGCGTCTCACTTCAGGCGGTGTGCTTACTATACTGGGAAGCCGTATCAAGGTATCCGGTGATGATCCTTCTTGTGGCCTGTATCTAGTGAATGTAGCAGATGGCTCGACCATCAAGGTAACAGGGAACTTTGTAGAGAACCATCCAACCCGTCTATCCGCGCAGCTTCCAGCCTTATCAGCCGGAACTTACCATGTACGGATACTTACACAGTTTTCTGGTGGCGGAACCTCCTTAAAAGATCCCCGACGTATAGACTATGACGCTGATCTAATCGTTTAGCTCCCTCAGCCCTGTATCACCTAGCTCCCGTATATCGGGAGCATCTAGCTCCCTCAGCCCTGTATCACCCAGCTCCCGTGAGTCGAGATCACCTAGCTCCCTTAGACCTGTATCACCCCGCTCCCGTGAGTCGGGAGCACCTATCTCCCTCAGACCTGTATCACCCTGCTCCCATAGGTCTGGATCAGCTATCTCCTGTGAGTTGGGAGCATCTATTTCCCTTAGACCTGTATCATCCAGCTCCCGTGAGTCGGGAGCACTTAGCTCCCGCAGATCTGGATCACTGAGCTCCCATGAATCGGGAGCATCTATCTCTTGTAGACCTATATCACCTAGCTCCCGTATATCGGGATCACCTATCTCCCTTAGACCTATATCACCTAGCTCCCGTGAGTCGGGAGCATCTATCTCCCTCAGACTTGTATCACCCAGCTCCCGTATATCGGGAGCATCTATCTCCCGTAGGTCGGGAGCACTTATCTCCCGCAGGTCTGGATCATCCAGCTCCCGTGAGTCAGGATCACTTAGCTCCCGTGAGTCGGGAGCGTCTATCTCCCGTAGGTCGGGATCACTTAGCTCCCGTGATTCAGCGGGCTAGGGCGGGAGGCTAATCGCCAGGCTTGCCCAGCAATGTACTGCTTGCTATAATGGCCTTAACTATGGAAATCACGCAAGAGTTTGTTGACGGCCTTTTGGTCAATGAAGTTACGCTGATGAAGCGTATAGCGGAGACACTCAATGTCAGAGTAGGGCAGGTTTCGGCGGTGGCTGGGCTTCTCAATGAGGGAAGCACTGTACCGTTCATTGCACGGTATCGAAAAGAAGCAACCGGTAGTCTTGACGAAGTACAAGTTCGGGATGTGGATCATCTGTTCACAAGCGGGAAAAACCTTGAGAGTAGACGAATTGAGGTGATTCGAGGAATCTTTGGGCAGGGAAAGCTCACCGAGATTCTCTATGATAACCTCATGAAGGCGGCTACTCTCACAGAAATTGAGGATATGTATGCGCCGTATAAACGGAAGAAGAAGACACGGGGCATGATCGCTCAAGAGAAGGGGTTAGAACCACTAGCTGAGGCTATGCTAGAGCTTGAGGCTGAGGCGCTTAGGACAAAGGCCGCTGAATTCGTGTGTGAAAACACTGAAAAGCCGGAACTGTCTGTAAACTCTGTGGATGACGCCTTGCAGGGTGCAATGGACATCATTGCCGAGCGGGTGTCGCAAGAGCCGGAAAACCGGAGCGCGGTCAAATCCTTCTATAGAAAGGATGGACGGATCATTGTTAAAGGCATTGGCGACGAGGAAAAGAAGAAAACATCTACCTATCTTATGTATTGGGATTACACTGAGCCGCTATCTCAGATAAAGCCACATAGGGTTCTAGCGATCAATCGTGGTGAGCGGGAAGGGGCGCTTGAGCTTACGATTGATGTTGATGAGAACGTGGCGGCGCAGGTCTTGCAGCAAAAGTACATCATTAACAATGACTATCACGCGACAGCTATTGAGGACGGTCTCAAGCGTCTTCTTTCACCAGCAGTGATTCGGGAAATTCGGGGCGAGCAGGGTGATGAGGCTGACGATCACGGCATATCAGTGTTCAGCCAGAACCTCAAAAGCCTGCTCATGCAGCAGCCCATCAAGGGAACACGGGTACTAGGCATAGACCCAGGCATTAGAACCGGAACCAAATGTGCCTTTCTTGACGATACAGGAAAGTATCTGAGCAGCGTGGTCTTCTATAACCATAAACCAGAAGAGGCGAAAAAGATTTTGCTTAAAGAGATCAAGCGTTACGACATACAGCTCATTGCTGTAGGTAATGGTACAGGGTCTCACGAAGCACAGGAGCTTATAACGCAGCTTATCGCAGAGAATAACTTGGAAGTTCTATACACTGTGGTTGATGAGGATGGCGCTTCAGTATATTCCGCAAGTGATATAGCGCGGGAAGAGTTCCCAGACCTTGATCTCACCATCCGTGGCGCTATCTCTATTGGCCGCCGCTTGCAAGACCCACTGGCTGAACTGGTTAAGATTGACCCTAAATCCATTGGTGTTGGCCTGTATCAGCATGATGTGAACCAGAAAAAGCTCTCTGAGACCCTTGACGAGGTGGTTTCCTCAGTAGTGAACAATGTCGGGGTGAACCTCAACACTGCTAGTGCCTCACTCCTGCACTATGTGTCCGGCATTAACAGTTCCCTTGCTAAGAAAATCATTAAGTATCGTGAGAGTAAGGGAAAAATCACGAGTCGTGAGGAGCTGATCAAGATTCCAGGCATGGGGCCAAAGAGCTTTGAGCAATGCGCTGGTTTTCTCAAGATACCGGAAAGCCTTGAATTGCTGGACAACACTTGGGTTCATCCAGAGAACTACAGCGTGGCGCGGGTGATCCATGAAACGCTTTTCTCTACAAGCAGCATAGGCAATCTAAGTTCCGAAGCCATCAAGGTACTCAAGGAACAGCATAGCGTGGGTGATACCACGATCAACGACATTGTTGATGAACTCAAGAAGCCTAACCGCGACCCCCGTGACAGCTATCCTAAGCCGCTTACGCGCAAGGGCATACTTGCTTTTGATGACCTGCATGAGGGTATGCTCATCACCGGCAAGATTAAGAACGTGGTTGATTTTGGCGCATTTGTTGACCTGGGGATCAAGGAGACAGCGCTCGTCCATATTTCCGAACTGAGTAACGGATTTGTAAAAGACCCGATAGATGTGGTGAAAGTGGGCGATGTGCTTGAGTTCCGCATCATTAGTCTGGACATAGACCGCAGGCGTATTGGCCTTTCCCTTAAGACTCAGCCCCCTGCGAGCGTTGGTACGGTCTCGGCTGGTTTGCCCGTGAAAGAAGCGACTTCAAGCAAGAAACGGGTGGTAGTGAAAGCAGAAACTGCGGCAAAGAACTTGCCTCAGTTTCCAAAGGCCAGCGACACTAAACCCGTGTCAGCCGCATTACCGCACAGAGAACGAAGCGACGAGAAGCCTACCGCGCCGTATCGCCCAGAATCCCGTGGGCGTCCCCGTCCCGGCGACGATGGAACCATGTACAACCCGTTTGCGGAGGCATTGCAGAAGATGAAGAGGAAAAAGTAGGAACTTACTAACCGGCAAATATACAGCCGAGTTACTTGACAAACTGGGTCTGTATGTTGGATACTAAGAAGCAGATGGTGGATGTAGCTCAGTGGTAGAGTCCCAGATTGTGGATCTGGTTGTCGCGGGTTCAAACCCCGTCATCCACCCTTGCTAAGTTGTTATAGCTAATGGTTTACAAGCCCGCCTGTATTCAATTATAGACCGATTAACCGCAATAACTGGTTATCGGCAGGTTATTACAGGAGGCTATTATGTCGAGAGTTGCGGAACCATACCATGTCTACAGGCGTACCGATAACCGGTATCGCGTCACCCTTTACCCAGTATCGGGTCTGCCCGCGTCAGTATGCGCGGCGTGGATGTCTAAGAGCTTTGCCAACTTGCCGCCAGAGCTTGCCCGGTACCGGGAGCCACGCGCTAAGGCGGCGGCGCACATAGGGGCGACACTACTCATTGAGTATCTCAAGCGTCAGTTATCGCCCGCTCCGACGACGGTAACAAGCGCCGCAATCGCGCCGGTAAATACTGGCAAGCTGGCGGATAAGGTGCTTTCCGAAACGAAGCGTCAGGGCGGGAGACTTGTAGCCACCCGCTAGCATGGCGAGCCACGCCGGTAGGTGAGTGAGGAAGGCTGGTTGGACGGTCGTAGTTTTATAGAATTACAGGGGCGCTAGCCTCTATGTGAGAAACAACGTGTTGTATTGAAGAAACGCTATGAAAAGCTCCGTCCGTCAGCGAAGGCGATACCAAACGTGCCCTGTAATCCTTTCCCAATATAAAGGGTACACGGGGAATACTGCACGGATGGCCGGATACTGGTCGAGCAATTCTCGCTCCGCAATGTTCCCTTGATACGGAGTTTCGCAAGAAAAATAATAAAGCGTAAAATCACAGGGGCTTAGCGGCGGATGAGAGAGAAGGCGGCGCGGTGCTTATTCTGGGCTATACTGAATTAGCATTTGCCATAGTTCCGTACCAGTTGTTGATCCGAGCGCTATCATCGCCCGCGAACTTATCTGTCGCGTTGACATAGCAAAACTCATCTCGCTAACTATTAGCCACAAAGTCGAAGAATAATAATATCCAGAACGCTCTTACTATTTCTGCTGAAATTGAAGTCCGGGTTTCCACATGGTAGTACGGTTCTTGCCCCGGCGCTTTGATTCATACAGGGCGCTATCTGCGCGACTTATAATCTCGCCAGCAGTTAAATCGCAGGACTCGTCAAAGGTGAAGACTCCCAGGCTGATGGTAACCTGTGGCAGGCTGGATTTCCACTGCACCTGTAGGTTGGCGATGGAGACACGCAAACGCTCGGCCACAAACCACGCGGAATCAGCGTAGGTGTTCGGTAGCAGCACGGTGAATTCCTCACCGCCAAAACGGGAAGGTATGTCTGCAAGCCGCACGCTCTGTTTGATCATGGTTGCGATGTGTTCGAGTATCCTGTCGCCAGCCATGTGTCCATAGTGGTCATTGAAGCGCTTGAAAGAGTCCACATCAATCACGATTACTGAAGATGCAAAGCTATTACGCTTAATCCGTGAGAGTTCCTCATTAAGACGAGCCATAAAGAAGCTGTGGTTATAGAGGCCGGTCTTCCCATCCCGCAGGGAATGGTCGTAGTTCAGATGATTCTGTATGGCAAGGGAAACAAAAGCCATGAGTTGCTTTAGAAAGGCCAGCTTTGTGGAACTGAAAATCTCGCTCTGCGTACTCTGCTCCTTCCCCCCGATCAGGATAAGCCCATAAAGGTCCGAAGGGCTCTGAACCGGCATCACCAGTTCCGGGTTTACCAACAAAAGAGCCTTCACCGCCTCATGGTTATTCATACGCGCCTGTAGTTCGGCGAAACTGATTGGCGCAGGATTCTCCCGAAAGAAATGCTCAAAGGGGGTAATGGTTTCAAGGTGGAATCGTGTGTCTACAATCTCGCAGTTTTTATAGACCTTGATGCTGATGTCTTCCCGATTCTGGAATGGCCGCCACAGGAAGACAATGAATCCAAGCTGGCTATTTTCCACAGCATGAGAGACCGCACTATCCATGATAGCGTCCAGAACAGTATAGTTAAAGATATCCAGAACACTGAAAAAGAGTTTTTTGTAGGCGTGTATTTCAGCTTTAAGCGCGTCGATTTCAGAAACTTTTGGAAACTCTGTTTCCACGTTTCCACCGGAAATGATAGGAAACTTTTTTTTTGATCGTTTTTGACTTCTTTGAGTTCGATTCATCATGTTGAAGAATAATACTCACTGATGGATTTTCGCCATGCAGCCCGATTTTCCCTGTTCTCCCATTCCATAATCTTCTTGATACGGAACGTATGCGAAATTCCGGTAAACCGCACAATTCCAAAACGTCCGCCACCGATATAGGCTAGCGTATCTTCCTTTTCCAGCCGCTCACCTTCGGCAATGAACGCCATGACACATTCAAAATGAGCCGGCATGTTCATAGTCCGGTCTTCCAGAGCTGTGGCAATATCTTTAATAGGCTTTCCACAATAGGGACAATCCGGCGTAGGAAGCGGTTCACTTGGCCGTGCAGGCGGTGTCCACCGGAGACGCTCCATACCGCGCTCTACGTAACGGTGATCTGTTTCACGACGGGAACTATTCATCCCTTTTCTGGACGATTTTTCCTGCCAGGGATCGTCCTGCTCACGTCGCTTGAAGTTGCGACGGTTCCCACCCTTGCCGCTCATGCTGCGCTCCTTCTTGAGGTATATCTACCATTTCTCTACATAGTATTATGGCTAAACAATCAATAGCCTCCTCCAAATACCTCTTACTGTTGATCTTGGCCCGCAATTTTTCCAATTCAGCGGGTTCCAAGCGCTTATACGCTTGAACCATGATTATGCACTCTCCATAAAGGCTGATACAAGATGGATAATCGCCGCTTGATCCGCGTGAGGCTTCATTGATCCTATAAACACTACATCAAAACGAACCGCCATACTACTATATTCTCGATTCACGGCCAGAAAATACTTAGCCGTTTCTATGATACGCCAGCGCTTTCTCCTGCTGATGCTATAGCGCAACTCCTCAATCCCATAAGTTGACCACGCCTTAACCTCAACAAACACGATAGTATCCCCGTCTTGCGCCACGAGGTCTATCTCCCCATACATGGACCACACATTACGGGCTATGATACGTAGACCGTTCGCTTCCAGAAACGCAGCGGCCTGATCCTCACCTGCCTGTCCTTTCTTTCTTGTATTCATGCAAAAGGATAAGGCGCTGTTTAACGCGCCGGCATTAGCGTACGCGCTTACGGCTCCACGCTAACTTTTCGGAGCTTCTTTACCGGCACTCGGCGACGCCTGTTTCGCGCTTTTCTTAACAATGAGTTCCTTTATCTTAGCGGCTTTGCCAATCTTGTGCCGGATGTAGTAGAGCTTGGCGCGGCGCACTTTGCCCGGACGCACGACATCGACCTTCTCAATACGCGGCGAATGGATGGGGAAGATACGCTCCACCCCAACGCCATAGGAGTTCTTCCGCACGGTGAAGGTCTTACCTACCTGCGAATTCTTCATAGCAATAACCAGACCCTCATACACCTGAATCCGCTCGGCTTTCCCCTCAACAATCTTGAAGTAAACCTTAACTGTGTCCCCAACCTTAAACTGGTCAAGATTGGCTTTCATTTGACTGGCTTCAATCGCCCTTATCTCGTTCATCCTTAGCTCCTTTGTGTTGTTGTAATTCCGCGATAAGCGAGCGGGTTTCCTCATCGAACAAACCTGCGCTTTCGCCCCGCGCAATAAGCTCCGGTCGCATGGCAAGGGTCTTCTCAACCCGCTTCATAAGCCGCCAACGCCGTATGTTTTCGTGATGTCCTGAAAGCAGAATCTCAGGAACCTTTAACCCAACGTTACCATAAATCTCAGGCCGTGTATACTGCGGATACTCCAGCAGACCACCGCCAAAGCTCTCTTCCCGTAACGACGCGGGGGTGATTACCTCATCCACAAGCCGGTAGGTCGCGTCAATAAGCACCAGCGCGGCTGTTTCACCGGACGAAAGTACATAGTCCCCGATGGAAAGCTCATCGTCAACATAAGCGTCAATAATCCGCTGGTCAATACCCTCATAACGCCCACAGATAAGAACAAGCTCCCGCTCTTGCGAGAGTTCCTGCGCTAAGTCCTGTGTAAAGGGACGACCCGATGGCGTGAGATAGATGACCCGCACTTTTTCAGCGCCGTCGCCGACCTCAAAGCGATTGCGTGCGCCCACTGATTCAAGCGCCCGTCCCAACGGTTCAGCCAACATCAGCATACCCGCACCGCCGCCATAAGGCGCATCATCACAGGTCTTGTGCCGGTCAAAAGCAAAGTCCCGAATGTTGACCGGGCAATACTCAACAATGCCCCGCTCAACCGCCTTGCCTAGTATCGAAAGGTTGAAGAAAGCATCAATGAGCTCCGGGAACAGAGAGAGAACCGTATACTTCATTCCAGAATCCACGCTGCCACAAGCACGGCGTTTCCCTTTTCAATATCAATGTCGCTCAGGAATTCTTTTCTGAACGGAATGAACTTGATCTCCCCTGATTGAAGCTGTATCTCCGCGAGGTTTCCCCCGCCACCTTCCACAATATCAATGATCTGCCCTACTATTTCGCCGTCCGGCAATCGTACAGTAAGGCCGCGCAGGTCTTCGATGTACCATTCACCCTGCCGCAACGGGGCGGCATGACTTCGGTCACTGACAAGTCGTGCCCCTCCGAGGCGTTTGGCTGCTTCAGGGCTATCAATACCCTTGAATTTTATCGCCAGCCCCCATGCGAGTGGCGCACTAGCTTCCACCTCAAAGACGCGCTCCTGCTCATCTTGCCATAGGGTAACTGTGGTCAGCCGTGTCAGGTGTTCATACTCACCGGACAGGGAGTTTATCTTCACAAACCCCTCAAGGCCAAAGGGAGCGCCCACAAGACCAAGCGTAAATCGCTCAATCATGGTCTTATCAGTCTAAAATCTCCAAAACCGTACGCTTCCCGCCTCTGGTGCCAGCGGCTTGAAGCACGGTTCTGATGGCTTTGGCGATACGGCCATGCCGTCCGATAACCTTACCGATGTCGTTGGGGGCTACTTTCAGTTCCAGCGTAGTAGATTTTTCCCGCTCAATAACCGTAAGTTCCACGGACGCGGGATCATCGACCAACGACTTTACAATATATTCAACCAGATCTTTTTCCACGAATCTGCCTTCCCGCGATACTTGTTATAACGCGATGCCTTTTTGGTTTAAGAGTCGATGAACTGTATCGCTAGGGATCGCACCCTTCTGTAGCCACGCTTTCACCTTTTCTTCATTAAGCACTATCTGCTTCTCTTCTGTTTCGATGGGGTGATAATACCCGATTTCCTCAATAGCTTTCCCGTCCCGTGAGTCCCGGCTATCCATCACCACGACGCGATAGTATGGCCGCTTTTTGGCTCCGAATCTCTTGAGCCTGATTCTGGCGCTCATGTAATCTCCTTTTTATAGTAACATGTTGCGCGTCAACAACGCGCCTGTGTCAATGATTCATTCTAGCATAAGCCGCTCACGTTAGGCAAGGGCGCTGTAGGAGACCTCGCTCAGCAGCTATGCTGTTGGCAGATTCCTCTGTTGAGGGTGTATGTGTAAAAAAATCATCAAGATTATGATACCTGACCCTGACATGAACGGCAAATAAAGATACAATATCCACGAATGGTTTAGAAGCTCGTATCTATCGCGGCCATTCGCTGGAGGATATATATGGCAATAGCAGCGCAGTCGCGCCAGCCGCAGAAGGGGCTGACATTTGAGGATGTCTGGGCAATGTTTCAGGAGACGGACAAGAAGTTTCAGGAGACGGACAAGAAGTTTCAGGAAAGCAGGGCTGAACATGACCGAATCATCGCGGAAACGAACAAGAACGTCGACAAACTGTCAGCGCGGGTTGATCAGGTAACGCATAACGTCGACAAAATGTCGGCGCGAGTTGACCGGGTAACGCAAAACGTCGGTGGCCTTAACCGGTCTATCGGCGAACTGGTAGAGACCTTGATTGCCGCAAGGCTCTGGGAAAAGTTCGCCGCTTATCCATACCAGTTAAAAAGGGCCTATCAGCGGGTTCCCATTTATGACGAACAGAATCAACAGAAAACAGACATAGATATTCTGCTTTCTAATACCGAATGGTGCATGGCGGTTGAAGTTAAGCGGGAAGCGGATGATAAAGACATAGACCACCATCTTAGGCGCATGGACCTGATACGCCGGTACCCGCCGTTAGAAGTAGCGGGTAAAAGGCTACTGGGCGCTATCGCGGGTGGCGTAGTGCCGCCCGATACCGCTGAGTACGCGCATCAAGCGGGGTTTTTTGTGCTTGAACTCAAAGGGGAGTCGCTTGCTTTGCTCGATACTCCGCAGGGCTTTTCCCCCAGAGAGTGGTAGACCATGCGGAATGAAGTGCGCCTACAGCTCTGCCGGCACATACAGAACCTTGTGCCAGTCAACGCGCAGGAATTATCCCTTATTAACTCGGTGAACCGAGGTCCTACTTCTCTAAAGCAACGTTTGAGGAATACGCAGGCAACAAACTGACCCTCAACGCCATGATTGAACAACCCGCTGTATCCAAAGACCACCGCTCCGCTCCCACGAGGACAAAGACACCGCTCGTTACCGCGACACTAATACAAAGACACCGCTCGTTACCGCGACACTAATACAAAGACACCGCTCGTTACCGCGACACTAATACAAAGACACCGCTCGTTACCG
>JAISAE010000099.1 GCA_031266875.1 Treponema sp. | reverse complement strand
TGTATGAGCCGCAGAAGATAGCCGCCTTTGAGAGTGAGGTGGCGCGGCTTCTGGGGGTTCCCATAACATATTCGTTTGTACTAGATACCACAAGTCTTGGCAATGTGGTTGATCTCATTGAAGGCGTGGAGATTCTTATCCCATCGCGGGTAGAAATCTACGACGTAGAGCCGCCGATTCTCTTTCCTTCCGGTAAAACATGGCTTGATGGGGACAAGGTGCGGCTCTACATCTTGTATGAACTGCCGGAGGAAGGTGGCGAACTCATCAAGTCCCGTAGACAGCGCTTTTTCCTTGGGCTGATTAAATGCCTAGGGGAACGGCACGAGTTCCTCAAGAACCCGGAAGTTACCCGTATCTACCAGTCCATGCTCCGCACCAACATGAACCTGCGCACACGAGAACGGCTTTTTGACGAATACGCTGGTATCAACATGGATCGGGTGAGTATTCAGTCTGTCGGCGGCACGGCCCGCGAAGTTTCAGGCCAGACGCTCCTCCTGCCCTATTACGACGGGAGCCTGATTAAAGACATTGTGCGCCAGACCCAGCAGGGACTGACTCGGCCTGTTGAAGGCGCGGCTACTGACCGCGTCTTCACCGTGGAGGTGCTGAATGGCACCGATGTCAATGGGCTTGCCGCCAGAACTGCCGAGCTACTACGCGGTTTTGGCTATGACGTTACCGAGATCAAGAACTCGGACCAGAAACGGCAGGACACCATTATCATCGATCATTCTGGCAGCGAAAACATGGCGCGTATCTTTGGAAGCGTGATTGAATGTAGTAATATCGAATTTGAAGCAACTGTAAGCGAGGACCCCCTTGGACTGGAACTGCTTGTACCAACTCTTGAGTACAAAACTGACTTTACCCTTATTTTAGGAAGTGACTTTAATGGACGATACGTTATTTCAAATTGACCTAAGCAGTGCCCTAGGCGCGCTTCTTGAAGAACATCGAGGTGTGGACGTGGTGGTGCTGGACCTGCGTGGGCTTAACGCATGGACAGACTTCTTCGTGATAGCCACCGTAGCAAGTAACACTCACCAGCAGGGGCTTGAACGGCATATCAAAGATTTTTGTCATGAAAAGGGCATTGATATCCTGCGCGTTTCACCCCAACTCCGTGAGCAGCGGCGCGGCGCTGAACGCCTTATCATAGATGATGAATGGCGCCTCATTGATTTGGGCGCCATTGTTATCCACCTTATGACAGAAAAGGCCCGCTCTTTTTACGAGCTGGAGCGTCTATGGGGAGCCGCCGGCGTTGTTTACAAGTCGTCTTCGTCGTCGAGGTCATCCTCTTCGTCTTCGTCAAAGTCATCATCGTAGTCCTCGTAATCCTCGTCTTCGTCATCATCGTCGTCGTCAAAGTCATCCTCATAGTCGTCAAACTCTTCTTCGTCTTCGTCGTCGTCACCAAGGGCGAACAAGGGGTAGGGAAAGACGCTTGCGCATTTCTTGCGCACGTCAATTGGCAACAAGGTAAGCTCGTTGGACGAGTTTCTCCTGTTTTTAGAAAACCGCGTGGTTTTTATCATCATATAATTCTCCATATTGATAGGGATTTAATTTCTCTTGAAACATAAAAGAGAGATTCTATATCTGTCAACTGGTTTTTTCATAAATTATGATAAAATCAGTGCGTCTAAGCCATGATAAGCCGGTCTGTTCGGATAGGATGCCCCGTTGTGTTTCAAATGCTGTTATGATATGGTTTCTTATGCATATTTTTAACGATTGGTTCAGACCCAGGATAAGTCTTGGGACCTTTGGGTTGCTGTTTATGGTCAACAGCGTCGTGTTTGCCGCGACAGGGGATACCGCGCTGGGAAATGGCCTTTTCGCCCGAATCAGTACCAGCCGGGGAGACATTGTGGTACGACTTGAATACCAGAAAACCCCGCTCACGGTGTGTAACTTTGTGGCGCTGGCCGAAGGTAAAATGAACAACACCACTGGTAAGCCCTTTTACGATGGGCTTGCCTTTCACCGCGTCATTGCGGACTTTATGATTCAGGGCGGCGACCCGCTCGGCAATGGTACAGGCGGCCCGGGATATCGTTTCCCCGACGAGATCGATGCCAGTCTTAAGCACGACAGTCCGGGCGTTTTGTCCATGGCTAATGCTGGTCCCGGCACCAACGGGAGCCAATTCTTCATCACCCACGTCGCCACCCCTTGGCTGGATGGCCAGCATACAGTGTTCGGCAAGGTAGTCGAGGGACAGTCAGTGGTAAACGCCATCAGGCAGGGCGACCGTATCACCCACGTCAGTATTATCCGCAATGGCCCGGAGGCACAGGCGTTCAAGGCGGATCAGGTTACGTTTGACACGCTGTTACGGAACGCGAGTGTGTCGGCGGCAACGCGGACGCGGGCGCAGCGGGAAACCGCTATCGCCGAGATTCAGCGTAAGTACCCCACTGCTACGGTCAGCGCCTCTGGCATCCATTTCATCGTCCAGCGGGAAGGGCGCGGCGCGAAGCCGGTTGCTGGTAAAACCGTTTCAATCAACTACAAAATGATGTCGCTTTCAGGCCAGACTCTCGATAACTCTGATCTGCACGGCGGCCCCCAGGATTTTCCGCTTGGACAGGGGCGTTTGAGCATAGCCGGCTGGGAGGAGACCCTGCTAGACATGAAGGTTGGCGAGAAACGACTCGTGGTCATCCCGCCGGAACTTGCCTTTGGCGCCACAGCCACTGGCCCGGTTCCGGCAAACAGCTTTCTCGTATTTGAGATGGAACTAGTCGCCATAAAGTAGGTAAAGCTATAAAGACGCTGTATCGCGCTCCGTACAAGCGCATGGATTGAAAGAAACAAACTGGAGGGAATATGATCTATACCTGCGTCATTGATACCCCTGTTGGCGCTATGCGGGCGGCGGCAGAAAACAACGCGCTCATTAGGCTTGATTTTACCGAGCAGCAGCGTTTCGTGCCAGACACGACGGGCTGGAGCGACGCGCCACAGGAACCGGTGTTTGAGCAGGTCCGCGAGTGGCTGGCGACCTACTTTTCAGGCAAGGCTCCTGCTATAACGCCGCCGCTCAATCCCCACGGCACTGTGTTCAGGTATGCTGTGTGGGACCTTTTACTGAAAATCCCCTATGGCAAAACCACAAGCTACGGTGGGCTTGCCCACAAACTCGGCAGTAGCAAGGGCTTCTCCGCACGGGCTGTAGGCGGCGCGGTCGGACATAACCCCATCAACATTATCATTCCCTGCCACCGCGTCATTGGCGCGGATGGCAGTCTCACCGGCTATGGCGGCGGCCTTGATCGTAAGTTAGCATTACTGGCGCTGGAGGGGGTTCCTCACTACTTATCAGATGCGCCTAAAGGAACAGTCTTTTAAGCAAGGGTATACAAACAAGCCACGCAGGATAACCGCTAAGCGGCGTAGAACAACCGCCAAGCCACGCAGGATAACCGCTAAGCGGCGTAGAACAACCGCCAAGCCGCGTAGGATAACCGCTAAGCGGCGTAGAACAACCGCCAAGCCACGCAGGATAACCGCTAAGCGGCGTAGAACAACCGCCAAGCCACACAGGATAACCGCTAAGCGGCGTAGAACAACCGCCAAGCCGCGTAGGATAACCGCTAAGCGGCGTAGAGTGATATTACTGCTAATGCTCGGCGATAAAGGCGTCAGGATCGGTCGCTGCGTAAAACGCTGGTTTTGCCCTGAACGAGCGGTCGAAGAGCGTCGGACTCCGATCTGCCCGCCAGCTTGAACCATCATCAAGGCCCCAAATAGTTACACGCCCGATGTTTTCCTTATATTGTCTGAAAATGCTGAACAAGCGCGCATACAAGAGCGCCTGCTGGAGACTGTCATCGTTACTTAAATGTCCATCTGTGCCAGCGCCTATATCTAGTTCGGTAATGCTGACCTCAACGCCAAGCGAAATAAATTGCTGTATAGACCGTTCAACATCAGCGGGATCGGTATTGAGATCGTAATGCCCCTGCATACCAATGCCATCAATAAGTCCTGGGTATTTTTCGTTAAGCTCTTTCACCATGTTATAGACAGCGGTCGCCTTGTTCTGGTTGTTAAGGTTGTAATCGTTGTAATACAGCTTCGCGTCCGGGTCAGCCTCCTGTGCCGCGAGGAACACAGCCTCGATATAGTCATCGCCAATGGTCTGTAACCAGGCGCTGTTCCGCAGAGATGCCCGCCAGTCAGCAGCTACTTCAGCCGTAAGCCCGTCATTTATCGCCTCATTGAGAACGTCCCATGAAACGACCCGGCCTTTGAAATGCTCGGCCACGGTTTTTGCGTGCGTGGTGAGGTTTTCAAGCGCCTCCTCGCGGGGCAGTGGCAGACCGTCCGCGCTGGTATTCATCCACGCGCCAGTCTGCTGATGCCATGCCAGCGTGTGGCCGTGCATAGCCAAGCCGTGTTCCAGCATTGTGTTGACAATGAGGTCGGCGGCGCTAAAGTTAAATTCCCCTTTACGCGGTTGCAACTCTCCAGGCTTCATAGCATTTTCAGCAGTAACGATATTGAAATGCTTGGTTAATAACTCAAGACGCAGGCCGCTTAAATCCTTGCCAGATGCGACGCTCCCGATGGGGAAAAAGTCGGTATAAACATTTTTGAGCGGCGTTATGTCTTCCACAACAACCGGCAGACTGTTTTCTTCTATGTATACATTGACGTTATCAATGTAGAACGACGCAGTGGCGACGGCGCTTTCCACATAGATGCTCACAAAGTCTGTGGAGAGGTAACGGTAGGTTCCCCGCAGTTCAACCCAGTCGCTGTTTTGCGAGACTTGCTTGCTTTGCAGGTTGTTATACGACGCTCCGCTTCCATTGCCGATTTGGGTTGACAGGCTGATCTGCGCCTGTTCCGGCTCAATGAGTTTTACCCATACTGATACAGTGTATTCTTTTCCTTCGCTGATCTTCTGGGTAATGTCTAGCGACGGCCCGTGCCATGATGAAGTTCGCCCCTCGACCTTGAGCGCATGAGCGCCGGATAGCGCCGCTTCGTCACTTACGGTTAAAACTTCACTCCCGCTTCTGCCAACAAAGTCATCGGCAGCGGCCTCAAAGTCCGCTCTAAACAGTGCGCTACTCGCTAGCGCGGTAGTCTCAGACGCGGGCGTGGTGGCTGTGGGCGCAGGTACTAGCGCGGTAGCCGCAGACGCTGGCGTGGTGGCCGTAGACGCGGTAGTCTCAGCTGTGGGCGTGGTAGCCGTGGGCGCAGGTACTGGCGTAGTGGCCGTAGGCGCGGTGGCTGTGGGCGCGGTGCTTTCAGGGTTTCCCCACACCTCATAAAGCGCACGACAGGCTGCACCTTTACTTGGTACAAACACTGTTAGAAAGAACACCACGAGAACTCCGCTACAGACACGACAAGATACTGTTTTAAGATTCATAGAAATTACGGCGTGGAACCCCAAGCCTTTACCTGGGAGGAAACGCCGTCTGCCCTCAGGCAGACCTCCTGTTAATAAAATCAGCAACCCCATGCCGAAAGGCTGGGGCTTGTAGCTTGGGCTGCTTGCTCGGCTTGCGCTACGAATTTTCTGTTTCTTCCACGATGGTTTCACTCTCGTCGCCAAGAGCTATAGCCGCCATGTTTACAGATACTATTACCCGCGCTGTACGGGTATATTAAGTTTACTCTAGGCTGTCTTTATCTAAATGTCAATAATAGTTTTCCTGCAGACTTTTTCTTGCTTTGTCAAATATCAACCTTACAGCTTCTGTTTCCAGTAATTGACATATAGTTTCCTCTATTATACGCTTATTCAAATTTAAGCGGACTTGGTAACAAATGTCCGACGGTAAGGGGTAGCACATGAGTTGGATTTTGTATGTAATCCTTCCTCTTGCCGGGATCGCCTTAGGCTGGATTATTCGATGGCTGTATGCCAGATTTCAAGTAAGCGCGTCTGAACAACAGGCCAAACGCATCGAACAGGACGCGATAAAAGAAGCTGAAGCCAAAAAGAAAGAGTTACTTCTTGAAGCAAAAGAACAAATTATTCGTGATAAAAACCAGCAGGAGAAAGAGACCCGGGAGCGTAGAGCAGAACTGCAACGATACGAGCGTCGTATTGTGCAAAAAGAGGAGGGAGTTGAGAAAAAGACAAGTCAGATCGAGAAAACGGAACAGATACTTGCCGAAAAGGAACGGCGGGCTCTGGAACGGGAAGAGGCGCTTTCAAAGGAAGAAGAACAGTACCGCGAAGAACTGGAGCGTATCTCCGGTCTGAGCAGTGAGCAGGCCAAGGGGCTTATCATTCAGAGCCTGGAGAATGAGGCAAAGCATGACGCTCAGTCCCTGATCAACAAGATCGAACAGGAAGCCAACGTCTCTGCTGAAAAAAAGGCGCGGAACATACTGCTTTCCACGATTCAGCGTATCTCTACTGAAGTAACGAGCGAGATAACCGTAACTTCGGTTACATTGCCGAATGATGAAATGAAGGGCCGGATCATAGGCCGTGAGGGACGAAACATTCGTACCCTGGAAACGCTTACCGGCGTAGATATCATCATCGACGATACGCCGGACTCAGTGGTTATCTCGTGTTTCGACCCGGTACGCAGAGAAATCGCCAAGGTAGCTATGGAACGGCTCATCGTTGACGGACGGATCCATCCGGCCCGTATTGAGGAAATCGTTTCAAAAGTAACCAAAGATATTTCCCAGAAAATTTTTGAGGAAGGGGAAAAGGTTCTCTTTGACCTGGGTGTTCATAACATCAAGCAGGACACGATCCGCGCTCTTGGCCGGCTCTACTTCCGCACGAGTTATGGCCAGAACGTGCTTTACCATTCCAAGGAAGTGGCGATTATCGCTGGCATACTGGCCGCTGAGGTGGGCGCAAATCGTGAGATTGCCAAGCGTGCGGCTCTGCTCCATGACATTGGCAAGGGCGTTGAGTCTGATTCCGAACTGAACCACGCCGAGATTGGCATGGACATGGCGCGGAAGATGGGTGAAGACCCCCGTATCATCAATGCCATTGGTAGTCATCATAATGATATTGCTCCGACCTGCATTGAGTCGGTACTCGTGCAGGTTGCCGACGCCATTTCCGCCGCTCGCCCCGGCGCACGGCGGGAAACCATCGACAACTACATCAAGCGGCTTGAGAACTTGGAAAACGTGGCTGAAGGGTTTCAGGGTGTGGAAAAGGCTTACGCGATACAGGCTGGCCGCGAACTGCGGATCATGGCCAACAGCGAGGTGATCAGCGACGAGCAGGCCCGCGACCTTGCCAAACAGATCGCCAAAAAGATCGAAAACGACCTACGCTATCCGGGCAGGATCAGGGTAACGATTATCCGCGAATTGCGGGTTATCGAGTACGCACGATAGAGGAATGTTAACCGCGAATCTTTATAGGGTTCGCGGTTTTTGTTTATGGCTTTAAGCATGATGTTACTAACCTAACGTGAGTTCGATACATCGGTGTCAAAGACCTAAAGCATTCTGCGCTCATGCGGTAGGTATACAGGTGTAACGCCGCGTCGAGACACAATGTAGTGTTCCAGAGACAAAATCCGCAAAAACTAAAACTCACTGAGTTCTTACGCGCTGGCACGCATTAGTGTCAGAGGCCTCACGCGCTGGCACACATTAGTGTCAGAGGCCTCACGCGCTGGCACACATTAGTGTCAGAGACCTACGCGCTGGCACACATTAGTGTCAGAGACCTACGCGCTGGCACACATTAGTGTCAGAGACCTCACGCGCTGGTACGCGCTGGTGTCAGAGACCTACGCATTGGTGAACACCGGTGTCAGAGACCTCACGCGCTGGCACGCATTGGTGCCAGAGACCTCACGTTAACCTAGCCTTTCTTATCACAAAACTGCTAGTATTGAGTAATGCAATTCTCACAAGTAATCATGATTGGTGATGTGGTGGGCGAGACGGGGCTTCTTGCGCTTGAGTCTCTCTTGCCGACGATTATCGAGGAATACAAGGCCGCTTTTGTGGTGGTTAACGGGGAAAATGTCGCCGAAGGTTTCGGCATGACCGCAGTCGACCTGGACCGTATCCTAGCCGCTGGCGCAGACGTCGTTACGTCTGGCAACCATGTCTGGGAAAAGCGCGAGTTTTACTCTACGCTGGAGGCCGAGACGCGGGTACTGCGGCCTGCCAACTATCCAGCGGGAAGCGCTGGTCATGGCTGGGCTATGATTGAGAAAGCCGGACTGAACTGGCTTGTGGTGAATCTTCAAGGCCGTGAACTGATGACGCCTATTGACTGCCCGTTCAAGACTTTTGATGCTATCAAACAAACAGCCCAGACCCCACTTATCCTCGTTGACTTTCACGCTGAAGTTACCAAAGAAAAGGAATCGCTGACCCATTACCTTGATGGCAGGGCAAGTCTTGTGGTAGGAACTCACACCCATGTGCAGACCGCCGACGAGCGTATCCTCAGCAACGGCACCGGCTGTATCACTGACTTAGGCATGACCGGTGTCATAGAAAGCGTGATTGGCATGGACAAGAAAATCTGCCTGGACCGCGCCCGCACTCAGATACTTTTTCGCATGGAGTGCGCCAAAGGCATTAGTGCGGTACAGGGTATTGTCGCTGGCATTGACCCCGAAACTGGTAAAGCCCTTACCATACAAAGATTGAACCGAAAAGCATGAGCGCGTTTTTCACGATTCAGCACAGAGACCTGTCATGTGGGGCGCGAAGCGGCGTTATGGCGCTTCCGCACGGCCTGGTATCAACGCCGATGTTTATGCCTGTGGGTACTAACGGCACGGTTAAGGCGCTCACGGTTGATGATCTCATCGAAATAGGCTTTGAGATCATGTTGTCAAACACCTACCACCTCTACCTGCGTCCGGGATGCAGTGTAATCGCGGGCGCGGGGAGTCTGCATGAGTTCATGCGCTGGAACCGGAACATTCTCACCGACTCTGGCGGGTTTCAGGTTTTCTCTCTGGCGCCGTTCAGGAAGATTACCGATGAGGGTGTGAAGTTCCGCTCCCACATCGACGGCTCGTATCATGTGCTAACCCCGGAAAAGGTTGTGGAGATTCAGACAATACTCAACAGCGATATTCAGATGCAACTTGATATCTGTACACCGTGGGGTACTGAATACAAAAAGGCGGTCAAAGACTTGAGGATAACGACCGGCTGGCTGGAACGGGCAAAGCGGACATGGGAGGAAAAGGCCGCCGCTGGCTATTCCGGCAAACTCTTCTCTATTATACAGGGCAACTTCTACAAAGACCTGCGGGAACAAAGCGCCGCCTCCTGCGTCAATGCCGATACGCCTGGTATCGCCATAGGCGGGCTTTCAGTGGGAGAGCCAGCGGACGTGTTTACCGAATACCTTGCTTACACGACATCGCTGTTGCCTGCGGAAAAGCCCCGCTATGTTATGGGCATTGGGACGCCGCAATACATTCTCACAGCCATTGAGCGCGGTATTGATATGTTTGACTGTGTGCTTCCCACGAGAAGTGGTAGAATCGGCCATGTGTTTACCCAAAACGGCCCGCTGGCGCTCAAAAAAAGCGAACATGAGATGAGCTTTACGCCGATAGATGAAATGTGCGGCTGTAAAGTCTGCCGGAACTATACCCGCGCCTATCTGCGGCATCTTTTTAAGACTCAGGAGATTCTGTGTTCCATGCTGTGCAGTTACCATAACCTTTATTTCCTGCATAATCTTGTTAAAAACGCCCGTAAAGCCATTGAGGAGGATCGTTTCGTGTCCTTCAAGACTGAGTTTCTGCGGTGCTTTGAAGGTAAAGGAGACGAAACGTGAAAAAATTCTTTTATTGTGTACTCTTACTGTGCGCTGGAATGGTTTATGCGGCTGAATCGGAGTCCGTGGTGGCGGATACCGCGCAGGCTGAGGAAGCGCGACGGCTCGATACCATACGCTATGGCACAGAGGCGGAGATTGCGGCCCTGATCCAGACCCTGAAGAGCGAAACTAACGCTGATATTGGCGGCGTTCTTGATGACGCGCTTATCGCTGTAACCCAGAACACCCGTAATCAGAACATTCTTTCCGGTGTTCTCTCGTTTTTTGGTGCGCGGGGTAAGCAGGGGCTTGAGGAGCGGGCTGTTCGGGCTATTGAGGAGCGCGACGAGGAAGCCAACGCCACCGTGATTGCCGCGCTTGATTACCTGGGCAAGGTTAAGGCCGCTTCCGCCATACCCACGCTCAAGGCGATTCTTGACGCGAATGAGGCGCACTTCACCAACTCGGCTATCCGCGCCCTGGGTCGCGCCACAAGCGATGGCGGCGCGGCTGGCGATGACGCGACTAAGTACCTTCTTGATTATTATGAATACCAGAATCCCACAGACGAAAGCCGCCGTGAAATCGTTGTGGCTATAGGCGAGACTGGTTCCAAAACAGCGTTGCCTGTTTTAATCAATATTGTCGAAAATGACGCGGAACGTCCGACTGTACGTATGGCCGCGCTGGACACTCTTGCCAAGCTCAAGGATGACTCGGCATTGGACGCGATCCTGAGCGCGACAAGCGCCTCTGACACCAATGTTCGCGCCTCGGCCATAGCCGCGCTTGGCCCCTTTTCCGGCGTTCAGGTTGAGGACGCCATTCTTGAGGGATTCCGCGATTCCTACTACCGTACCCGCATTGGCGCGGCCAAAGCCGCTGGTGAACGCAAGCTCGCTGGCGCGGTTCCCTACCTGCGCTTCCGCGCCGAGCGGGACGATGTGGCGACAGTCAAAGAGGAGGCAATTCGCGCACTCGGCGCTATCGGAAACAGTGAAGCAATGGGCGTACTCAGCGACTTTTTCTTAAACCGCAAGATGGCCGAGCGGACACGGCTGCTCTCTGCCGAGATGCTGATTAAGAATGATGCCGACGCTTATGTTGAACAGCTCATCACCGAGCTGGAAGAGGCGAACAAGTCTCACTACACCTCCCTTTACAACGGTTTCCTACGTGTACTTGGCATGGTAAAGACCCCAAAGGTGGAAGAAATAACTCGCCGCTTCCTCAGTTCCGGCGGCGTTCTCGAAAAGTCTTATGCCCTGGACATAGCCGTGAACAACAGCTTTACTTCCCTTGTCGAACCCATACGCGCCGTTGCCAGCGACACGAAAAACAGCGGACTCTCACGCAAGGCAAAAACCACGCTGACAAAGCTGGGACTGGAATAGAATGCCGCAAAAGAGCATACTAAAGCGTATTGGAGGTTCCATGATTACACGAATTGGTCACACCGCGATTCGGACGCGGGACATTGAGGCAAGCGCCCGTTTCTATAGGGAAACCCTGGGCATGAAAGAAGCGTTTCGTATGCAAAATTCCACAGGCGATAAGCTGGGCTGTATCTATATGTATGTCGCGCCCAGTCAGTTTATCGAACTCTTTCCAGACGGTGTCGAGGAAGCGCCGCGCTCGAACAAGACCATCGGCCATGCCCATATATGCTTCGAGGTTGATAACGCGGCGGCCTTTCTTGAGGAGATTCGCGGTCGGGGTGCGCCCATTGATACTGAACTCAAGCGCGGATATTCCCGCTGTATCCAGTTCTGGACCCACGATCCAGATGGCAACAGCATTGAGATTATGGAACTGCCGCCTGATTCATTACAGGCACAGGCAAATGAGCGCATCGATCGAGAGAGCTGCTAAACAAAGAGGAAGAAAAAATGCACATGACGATGCGCTGGTTTGGAACCGGCTATGACTCAGTTACTCTGGCACAGATTCGGCAGGTTCCGGGTATAAGTGGGATTATCACTACCCTGTACGGAACTCGTCCTGGAGATGTCTGGGAAAAGGACGCGATCCTTGCGATGAAAAACGAAGTGGAGAGCGCCGGGCTTTCCATCGCCGGTATTGAAAGCGTGAATATTCACGATTCTATCAAGGTTGGCAGTCCTGAGCGGGACAAGTATATTGATAATTACATCACAACCCTTGATCGCTTAGGAGAGGCGGGTTTCCGCTTAGTCTGTTACAACTTCATGATTATCTTTGACTGGACCCGCTCCGACCTTGCCAAAATCAGAAATGACGGTAGCACCGTGATGAGCTACAATCAGGCACTCATCGACCAGATCAAGCCTGACTCCATGTTTGATACCATGAGTGCCAAATCAAACGGTTTTGCCCTTGCCGGCTGGGAGCCGGAGCGTCTTGCCCACCTAAAAGAGCTTTTCGCCTTGTATGAAGGCATCACTGAGGAAACGCTTTTTGTTAATTTAAAGTATTTCCTTGAACGTATCATGCCTACCTGTGAAAAGCACGGTATCAGGATGGCGATTCATCCCGATGATCCGGCGTGGCCAGTCTTTGGTCTTCCTCGCATCACCAAGAACAAGGCAGACCTCCAGCGCGTTACCAAGATGGTGGATAACCCTCTCAATGGCATTACGCTCTGCACTGGCAGTCTTGGTACAGACCCCACGAACAACATTCCTGACATCATCGCCGCGCTCAAAGGCCGGATACACTTTGCCCATGTGCGAAACTTGCGCCATAACGCCCCAGGCGACTTTGAGGAATGCGCCCATCTTTCCGCCGACGGCTCGCTCGACATCTGCGCAATCATGAAAGCGCTCTACGACAGTGGCTTTGACGGCCCCATTCGCCCCGACCACGGTCGCGCCATCTGGGGCGAAGTTTCCATGCCCGGCTACGGCCTTTACGACCGCGCACTTGGCGCGTCCTACCTCTCCGGCCTCTGGGAAGCCATTGCGTGGCAGGCTCAAGAATGAAAACACTGAAAGAGTAGCGGTTTAACAAAAGATTAATGAATTACACGAATGGTCTGAGCTACCGTATCTGTTTGTTCCTACGTGTTAATTTGTGGATATAACACTAGCGTCAGGCGCGACGGCGCTCACCCCCGCGATGGTATGCCGCAACACGCTAATGTGCTTGACGCTCTTATGATACATTATGGCACTACCTCCAATATCTAAGAACCTTGCCTACTATACTTGAGAGCCTGATCTCCAATACTTAAGAGCCTCATCTACCATACATTATAGCTTTGCCTACTATACCTTATGGCCTTACCTACCTTACCTTATATCTTGACTTACTATACTTGAGAGCCTTATCTGCCCTACCTTATGTCCTTATCTCCAATATTTAAGAACTTTGCCTACCATACCTTATGGTATTACCTACTATACCTAAGACTCTTACATCCAATACCTAAGAGCCTTACCTACCATATATAATGCTCTTACCTACCATACCTAAGAGACTTACCTACTATATATTAGAGCCTTATATACCGTATGCAAGATACTTGTACGAAGTTACGCAACAGTTAGAGGTATTCCCGGCAAGAGGTTTGCGCGTGGTTATTATCAGTGTTTCAACGCAGCGAGCAGGCTTGGGGTCATAGCGATAGACCGTACAGAGTTCGTGCGGTGCGGCAGTTGTAGCGGCCTCGCGGCGAACACGAGCTATTGAGATAAGTCTCTGCGTCTCACCAAAAAGTCTGGGTTTTCCAACGAGTGCCGCAGCTCTGTAACGCCAATGGCTTACCGGGTTGGAGATCGAACATAGTGAAGGGACTAGAGGAACGGAAAGAGGCGGTATCAGGGATACGCGGAGGAACTAAAACAGAATGGGGAAAGTCAAAAATCGTTGACCGATCCGGAGAGCCGGTTGATGCTGGCCAATGTGGACGTGTGTTATCGTACAAACGGCGGTAGACGGGAAACACAAGCTGATACAGTATATGAAGTAACCAATGACGGGAACGACAAGAACCGTTTGGTGCCGGTAGTCGAATCGGCACGGGAAGTACGGGAAGTGGAAGGGGTGAGTGTTGTGGCGGATACGGGGTATGACAGCGCGCAGAATATCGGGGCCGGAATGGAGGCGGGGATGGATATTCATGTGGCGGGAGAGGATTATGATATTTACGTACCTGCGGAGGATGGGAGAAGTCATCACGGGGCATAAAGACGGCAAATGTGTTTTTACACAACTCCTTTTTCCCGCCTCTTCAGGTTAAAAAGATATTCCCTCTAAAGAAATCGCCCGATATTGAACCGAAACCACGACTTCACCCTGTATATATGCGGCGGGACGAGCGACTCGCCGCGCTTGAGCGGGTTATAAACATGCGTCCCGGGCGGGAGTCGTTTTGTTTCCCGGCGGCAGATTAATTCCGGTTATTGGTTGTTCTGTTCATAATACGGTAATGTCATGTTGTCTTTAACAGACTCATGGGGAATCAAGAGATATTTCCACGGCTTCCCCGTGCTCCGGGCATTATGTGCTGAAGCATAAGCGCACCAGGAGTCGGCGGCTGTTTTCTTGTTTTGCACTTCCTGAGAGTGTATCTGATGCTCCGCCTTGGTCTCTATCATGTAAATCGTATCGGAAGTCTCCGCTACAAAGTCAGGAATATATTCGCAAGACTCGTTTCCAGCGTGGTAAAAAATCTGAAACTGGCCTTTGGCAGGCT
>JAISAE010000079.1 GCA_031266875.1 Treponema sp. | reverse complement strand
CGGTGTTCAAGGCTGCGGTGTCAGAGACGCCGGTGTTCAAGGCTGCGGTGTCAGAGACGCCGGTGTTCAAGGCTGCGGTGTCAGAGACGCCGGTGTTTCAGAAGCGCAGGAGATTACCGCCGTAAGTGAGTCCCGCGCCAAAGCCGACCGTCATGATGAGGTCGCCCTTTCGCAGTTCACCGGCACGGTTGAGTTCGTCCAGAGCAATGGGAATCGAGGCTGCCGAGGTATTTGCGTACTCTTGTATATTAAGGAAGAACTTTTGCTCTGGTATGTTGAGACGTTTTGCCGCAGCCTGTACGATCCGCGCATTAGCTTGATGCGGCACGATGCGGCTCAGGTCGTTAATGCTGATCCCCTCGTCAAGCAGAAGCTGTTCAATGGTAGAGGTTACTGCTTTGACCGCGAAGTTATACACGGCCCGGCCGTTCATCTCAAGGTGCGGTGGCAGAGTAACGATGTCATTGGGCTTATAAGCGTTACGACTTCCGCCAAGCCGCATCATAATAGACTCTGAACCGGAGCCATCAGCGCCAAGTATGGTTCGCAGGAGTCCGCGCCCTTCAGCTTCAGTCTTTTCGAGTAAGACCGCGCCGGCGCCGTCTCCAAAGAGTATGCAGTGTGTTCGCTCACTCCAGTCAACAAAGCGGGACAGAATTTCCGCGCCAATAACCAGAGCCCGGCGGCGCTTTTTATTGATGGCAAGCAGGCCGGCGGCGCTTTCAAGCGCGTAGATGAAGCCGCTGCAGCCTGCGGCCAGGTCGAACGCGCCCGCGTTACGCGCCCCAAGCCTGTCTTGCACAATGCAGGCAGTGGCCGGACAGCCGATATAGTCTCCTGACGCGGTTCCCACGACAATCAGGTCAAGGGTAAGGGCCAGTTCCTCAACGGTTTTTTCCGCGCATACCCCTCGCTCTACTGCCAGACTGAGCGCGTTACGCGCCGCCTCCAGTGCTAGATCGCTGCACGCCACGCTGTCATCAGCGATATGCCGCGCCTCAATGCCTGTATGTGAGCGTATCCACTCGTCGTTAGTATCAAGTGTCTTTGCCAAATCTTCATTTGTAAGCCGACGGGGAGGGATCGCCCGCCCCGTGGCGATAATCTCAAATGCCATGTTGTATCCTTTAAAATTTATAATTAGACGCGCCCTTCAACTAAATGGTTGCGTATATTCCTAGACGCGCCTTTCAGCCAAATGGTTGCATATTCCTAAAAACACTGTTTCATACATTTTGCCCTAGACAGGTAGGGAATTATCCCTCAAAATAGCGTTATGACACAATCATTGGAAGATTATCTTGAGATGGTGAGTTTTCTTGCAGATGAAGGAGAAGTGCGGGTAACAGACATTGCGGCGCGCCTCCATGTTTCCAAGCCTTCGGTATTTACCGCGCTGAAGCTGCTGGAGGATCAGGGTTTGATTGAGCATGAGCGGTATCGGACAGTGTCGCTCACGCAGCAGGGCGTGATCAGAGCCGAGAAAATACGAGATCGCCACAGCTTTCTCACCCAGTTTCTCCGTGATGTGGTGGGCGTGAGCGCCGACATTGCGGAGCAAGATGCCTGCAAAATGGAACACCTACTCTCTGAAGAAACCCTCTTGAAAATGAGAACCTTTGCCAAAGGAAAAATACCGTCTGAGTGCTGAACGCTTTGAAGCCTACTACACAGCCATCTATGGCTCACGCTGGACGCGCCTGCGGAAAGCCTTGCTTGCAGATGCCGCGCTTATTGAGTTTAGCCAGGGCCTGTCTACTCCCTACTTCCTGAATCATGCCTCAATACTAGCCGCCCTTGCCCTAAGAATGCCGGAGTCAGGAACCGTGCTTGACGCCTGCGCTGCCCCGGGCGGCAAAAGTCTGGTGATTGCCTCTGGTTTAAACGAAGGTCAGAGCCTGCTTGCCAACGAGCTTTCAAGCGAGCGGCGCGGGCGGCTTGCGCGGGTGCTGGACGAGCATCTTGACGCGGAGAAACGGCAGCGGGTCTGTGTATCCGGCTTTGACGCCGCCCGCCTTGCGGGACAACAGAGCGAGCATGGCCGCTTTGCTGGTATACTGCTTGACGCGCCCTGTTCCAGTGAACGCTATGTTCTGCGAAACGAAAAATCGCTTGCTGAATGGACAAACGCCCGCCCGCGCTATCTCGCTCAGAGGCAGTGGGCGCTCCTTTCAGCCGCGTTTTTGCTCCTTGCCCCGGGCGCGTCTCTGGTATACGCCACCTGCGCCATCTCCCCTGAAGAAAACGACGGCGTGGTTTCCCGCCTTATGAAGAAATATAAGGATGAAGTAACGCTGGACGAGCCGGAGTTTAAGGAAGGTGAAAGAACCACCTTTGGCAGGCTCATATTGCCTGACGAAACCAACGGCATGGGGCCGATGTACATAGCACGCGCTTGGAAGAACACGTGCGTCTCTGACACCAGCGGGTGTGTCTGGCACCGGCGCTGAACACGTGCGTCTCTGACACCAGTGCGCCGAACTCTCGTTAGATAGAAAAGCACGGATAAACACGTAATCCATTCGTGTTTATCCGTGCTTTTCGTGAACCTTTACGGATTAGTGTACTTTTACTCACCCTTGTTTGCGCCAGCCATGAGTCCTTCCAGCAGGTATTTTTGGAAGAACATATACAGACAGGTGATTGGCACTGCCACCAGCACCGAACCGGCGCAGAACGCAGTAAGGTCAGGGTTTGAGGCGTTAACCATGTCAAAAAGACCAATCGCCAGAGTGCGGCGCTCGGTCTGGTTGATGAGGTAGCGAGGAAGCATGTAGTCCATCCACGGTCCCATAAAACTCGTTACCGCGATGAAGGTAACAATGGGCAGAGAAAGGGGGAGAATGATCTTGAAGAAAAGCTGTACCTTGGATGCGCCATCAATGAACGCCGCCTCATCAAGAGACTTGGGAATGTTCAGCATATAGCCGCGTACCAGCCAGATGTTACCGGGAATGCCGCCGGCAACATAGATGACCACTAGCATATTGAGGTTATTCAGCATACCGAAATTCAGCGCCACCATGTACAAGGCGGTCAGTCCGAGGAAGCTGGGGAACATTTGCAGAATCATGACGAGGAGAAGTCCAGACTTGCGCCCCTTGAACTGAAAGCGGGCGAACACAAAGGCAGTCATGGTGTGAAAGACCATTGTGAAGATCATCGTAACAACGGCGACGTAGAAGGTGTTGCCATACCATGCTGGGAACTTCGTGTCAGTGAAGAGCCGCTTGAAGTTATCGAGCGTAACGCCTTCGGGAATGATGCTGGCGCGGTTAATGCCGGTGGACGGATTCACCGATGAGCCAACTACCCACAAAAGCGGGTATAGCACGATGATTGTTACCACAATCAGTTCGATGTATACCAGTGCGCCGGTAACGAAGCGCTGTACCTTGTATTTGCTTATGCTCACGGTTTAACCCTCCTTGAAAGCGCGGGTGCGTAACAGGTTCCACGCAGATACTGACGCAACAATAATAAAGATGAAGATACTGAGCGCTGACGCATAGTTGTACATACGCTGATCCAGCGTCAGTTTAAATATCCACGAGATCAGGATATCGGTGGACCCAGCCATCTGATAGTTGGGATTAGGCGGCCCGCCTCCTGAGATGAAGTAAATCATGTTGAAGTTGTTGAAATTAAAGGTAATGCTCATAAGGAGTTGGGGCGCGGTCGATGTGATGATGACCGGCAGTGTGATGTTGCGGAACTGCTGGAAGACGTTTGCCCCATCAATCTGGGCGGCTTCGTACATTTCTTGGGGAACCGTGGTCATAACGCCGGTGATGAGCGCCATAAAGTAAGGGAATCCGAGCCAGACGTTGATGATAAGCAACGTTACTTTCGCCCAGAACGGGTCTGACAGGAACGGTATTGCCTGATCTATGATGCCAGCGTTCAGGAGCATCTGGTTAATTGCGCCTTCCTTGTTAAACATGACGCGGAAGATCATCATAGAAACGATGGCTGGAACCGCCCACGGCAGTATCAGAATACCACGCCATACCGGGCGCCACTTCACTGCTTTGGCACGGAGCAGAAGCGCCTGTAGGAGACCAAAGGCGTACGATGTAAAGGTTGCCAGAAACGCCCATTCAACAGTCCAGACCAGAATGCGGACAAAGGTTCCACCCCAGATTTGGATACGGAATATGTCAATAAAGGTTTTGAAACCAGTCCATTCAACAAGACGGCGCGGCGGGATAAAGTTCTGGTTATAGTTGGTAAACGCCACGAGTATCGCAAAGATAATTGGCACTATCGAGATAAAGATGACAAGGAGCATACCCGGGGCGATAACAATGTACTCAAAGGACTTATCCCAGAGTTCCCTGAAATATTGGGCGCTTGATACATTTTCACCCGCTTCAATACGCTTGCGGGTACGGTAGGCGTCGATGATATTCCAAATCCAGATCGCCATGAAGATTAATATAACCAAGAAAGCGATGATGCCGCCAAGCATGAGCATAATTGAGTGGTCATAAGGAATAGTGCGGGAGCTTTCGCGGGGTATCTGCCCCAGCGTGAAGAGTCCCCATAGCCCTCGGCTGAAGTAACCGCCCTGGCGGAACTGTGCGCCAACCGCGTTCAGGAGCGCGGGGTCTGTGGTACCACGCCGCGTGGCCAGCTCAATCCCGACAAAGATAAGCTGTAAGATAAAAAACAAAAAGCCTTTGGATTTTTGTTTATTCATAACTTGTCCGCCGCCCCAGATAAATGTAGAGCAAACGGCTGGTAGATAGGACATACTATCTCCTTTGTTTCGATCCGCGCACTCATAAGGAGTGCGCTCCAGCGTCTTTCTAGTAATCAATGAGGTATGCTGATTCAGCATACCTCATTAATCATTATCCAAGAATCAATTACGAGACTTACCCGCAGCCGAAAGAGCGATGTCGTAAGTATCCATAGCTTTTTGCTGGGCTTCAGCAACGGTGAGCTGGTCATCCCATGTGAAGGTGAAGAGCGCTTTCTGAGCGTCCCACATCTGGTTCACTTCAGGGATAATTGGCATGGGGTCGGCAAAGGGCGCCTGCTCCTGAATGCCAGCGAGGTAAACATCGTCGCGGAGTCCGGGGATGCTATCGATATTCTTGTACGCGGCGAGTTTGCCGGTGGTGTTGTACTGAATGGTCGCGCCCTCCACGCTCACCATGAAGTCAACAAAGGCGAATGCCGCGTCAAAGTTTTTGGAATAACTGGACACCGCCCCAATGATGTTACCGGCGAAGCAGTGGGGTTGATTGCCGGCAATGGTCGGGAGCTTCGTGATACCAAAATTCACGCCGTTCTTCTTCGCGTCTTCAATGCCCCAGGGTCCGCAAATCGTGAAAGGAACTTCACCGCGCTGAAACGCGCCTGTTGTGGCGTCATACGTCGCGTCGGCAACGTTCACGTTGAAGTACGGTTTGAAACTCTTGTAGAACTCCACGCCCTGCCGCGCCGCGTCGCTATCCCAGCCCGGATTCTTGTAGTCGCTCATATTCGGACCAAAGACGCGCATACCAAAGGCGGTAAGGAAGAAGTAGCTGACATAGGCGTTGTCAACCTCCCAGCGTAAAGCCCACTTGTTCTCAGATGGAACATTCCACCGCTGGGCAAAGGCTTGCACTTCTTCAAAGCTCGTGGGAACCGGCGTATCGCCCAAGAGGTCTTTATTATAGAAGAAAGCGATATTCTCGGTGGATACCGGAACGCCGTAGAGGTCGCCCTCAAAGGTGGCGGTTGCCAATGATGCGTCAAGCAGGAGCGGCTTGTATTTAGCCACGAGGTCTGCGGGGAACGGCTCACAGATGCCGTCGATCATAGCGTTACCCATGTGGTCATGCGCCATGATAAACACGTCAGGACCTATACCCGCTGGACCGTCGAGTGAGACCTTGCCACGGGTATCGACGCTGCCGACGTTCTGGTAAGTAACCTTCACGTCAGGATACTTTTTGTTAAACGCCTCAATGAGCGCGTTTGCCCATGTGTCATTATCCAGCCAGATGGTGATGCTGCCGCCAATGGTACTAGTGGACGTTGCCGCTGGAGCGGCGCTGGGAGTGGTACTGCTTGAGGCAGTGCTGCTAGAAGTCGCGGCATTCTTGTTCGTGCATGACCCTAAGGCAAACACCAAAGCCGCGCCACATAATGCTGTTACTAATCGTTTCATACGATTCCTCCAAATTAGTCTAGCGTCGGCGTTAACGTCGGCGCGTATATGAATATCGCCACCGTATAGGGCGGTACTTCCTCAGTTAAAACAGTGCCAGTAGTGAACGTAAGCGTCCCTCGACCCTCGACGCTGACACTGTCGTCCTCTGTGTACACCACAAAAAGCCGGCGCGTATCATCACCAGTCTCATCACACAAGGTCCAGCAGTGAGCGTTGTTGCCGAGTGGTTCATAGCTGAGGGAGGCGTTGTTGATGAGTTCGCTGTATTCGTGGCGGAAGGCGATGAGGCGCTGGAAAAAGGCAAGCAAGTCGCGGTCTTGGCGCGCCGGGTCCCAGATCATAGGTTTACGGCAATCTGGTTCTTTTTCGCCGCTTAAGCCGATTTCAGTACCGTAAAACATGCATGGGGACCCAGGCAGTAAGAACAGCATGGTAAAGGCGGCGCGGACAGCGCGTTTGTCGCCATTAGCCATGCTTAACACGCGGGCAGTGTCGTGGGAATCAAGTAGATTGAAGGCTATGGCGCTGTGCATCTCACTGTAACGCGCCAGCGCTGCGCAGAGGCGCTCGGTAAACTGGACGCCACGTATCTTGCGCTTCAGAAAGAAGTCGATAATGGCAAAACCAAGCTGATAGTTCATGGCAGCGTCAAAATAACCGCCGTTAATCCAGAGCGAGGCATCATGCCACACTTCGCCAACAACGTAGAAATCGGGTTTCAGGTCATGTACCCGCTTGGAGAATTCGCGCCAGAAGCTAAACGACACCTCATTAGCAACATCAAGCCGCCAAGCGTCAATATCGCACTCAGTGATCCAGTACGCGGCAGCGTCAAGCAGGTATTGCCGTGCCGCCGGATTCTCGGTGTTCCACTTGGGGTGAAGCGGCACAAAGGCAAAGGCGTCAAAGCCCAGCGCCCTATGGTTATCGGGATACTCCTTCACCGGAAACTGCTGTATATAAAAGTAATCGCGGTAACGCGACTGCTCTTGATTCTGCAACACATCCTGCCAGAACGGATGTTTATTACCGATATGGTTAAACACAGCATCCATCATTACCCTGATGCCCTTCTTATGCGCCTCTGACACCAGCGCCTTGAGGTCATCGAGCGTACCAAAGTGTTCATCGACCTTGAAGTAATCCTGAGTGTCGTACTTATGGTTAGACGGCGCCTGAAACACCGGCGTTAGATAGATGCCGTTAACGCCCAGCGCCTTGATATAGTCGAGCCGTTGTCGTATGCCCGCGATGTCGCCACCAAAGAAGCTGTTCGGCCTGACTTCGTCCTTGTCCCAGTCCGCCAATGGCGACGGCGACAAACGCGGATCGCCGTTACAGAAGCGTTCCGGGAAAATCTGATACCAGACAGTATTACGAACCCAAGCTGGAGCGCGGGGCGCGTCAACGCGATGTATATATGGTAGAAAGTAGTGATTAAAGGCCATGTTAAGGGCTGTGTCGCTAAACAGAAAGATACCGTTTTCAGAGGCGTAGAACTCTCCACAGCCGGTCTCCAGCCGAAACCCGTACTTCAACCGCTTCCATTGTGGCATGGCAAGCTCGCAGCGCCACACTCTCGGCGTCAGGTTGCCGCCCAGAAATGAATTGTCGCTGTCGTAACGTATGGCCAGCGGCAGTTCAGCGTGGTTCCACACAACGCCGTCCTGGGTTCTGGTATAATCATACGGATCACCATAGAGGATGCTGAGGCGCAAACAGTTACGCGACGTAAGCACACGAAAAACGAGCTTGTCTCGGTATTGGTCATAATAACAATATGGTAATGCCGCACTATGCCTAAGTGCAGGAGCTTTATCAGTCATGGTTCCTCCATTGGTGCTACGCAACACCTGAAAAGTGACACCTAAAATTAAACCATGTTATTGAAAAAAGCAAGTAACAACTTTTAAGAAATTTAAATTTCAGGCGCCGTGGATGGCGCCTGGGACAGTAAATGTGAGCTAAAAAATGTCGTATAACTAAGGTATATACGCTCTCCTCCGGTATCGCTATCCGCCCTACGGTATCACCGCCGACGCAACCGGTCCCCACTCGCCTGCCTCGCCTTTGCCATTCTCGTAGCGGGAGCAGAAGTAAGCCGTCATGCCGGATTCTTCGGCGGCAAAACCCACCACCTCAATCTTGCGGCGGGTAAACTTGTAGTGCAGCAAGTCTTCCCCGTCCAGAGGCGGCTTCATCAGGTAGTGCTTGCCGCTTGCCGCCTGCTCCAGCGTAGCCCCGCCTTGGGGCATAACGCCTTTGTACAGGGCGTAGCCGTAGTCGCTCCGGCTGTCCAGCGGCGTGGTTCCGCTAAGGAACGTGAGATGGACGCTTAAGAGGTGCGGACCCCCGGGATAGGTGATGCTTAATGACGGCTGACCTGTGGGCGGCGGAACCGGGCTGTGGGTGGTGTCCGGCTGGGCAAGCAGCAGCGACGCGAGGTCCGCGCTGGTCAGGGGCGGGGCAATCAGCCAGTGCTTCTTGATGTAGCGGGCCTCCGCCTCCATTTCCTTGAACACCTCATTGCACTTCGCCACGCTCACGGCAGTGCGCTCCCCGCTTTTGACCACGGCGAGGATGTCCTTCGCGGCTGCCAGCGCCGCAGTGAGAGCCGCAATGTTGGCTGCGGGAATACCCAACGCCGTTGCAAGGATCGCAAACACCTTGAGCCACGTTTCCACCATGTGAACCTGCCCATCTCGTGAATTGGGATACCAGTCGATTTTTATAGCCATTTTTCAACATCTCCTTAACATATATTCGACATTCGTCAACGCTTTCTTAAATAAGTTTTTCTCCATCCAAGTCCAATCTACTCCAGTCAAAGTCCAATCTGCCCCCGTCCAAGTCCAATCTACTCAAGTCCAAGTCCAATCTACCCCAGTCGAAGTTCAATCTACTCCAGTCAAAGTCCAATCTACTCAAGTCAAAGTCCAATCTACTCCAATCCAAGTCTAATCTACTCCAATCCAAGTCCAATCTACTCCAGTCGAAGTCCAATCTACCCCAATCCAAGTCCAATCTACTCCAATCCAAGTCCAATCTACCTCAATCCAAGTTCAATCTACCCTAGTCCAAGTCCAATCTACTCAAGTCCAAGTCCAATCTACTCCAGTCAAAGTCCAATCTACCCTAGTCGAAGTTCAATCTACTCAAGTCGAAGTTCAATCTACCCCCGTCGAAGCCCAATCTACTCAAGTCAAAGTCCAATCTACTCCTGTTTGCCTTCACCGTGCGCCAGATGGAGTTTAACTTATGCCTGGGGAAATCCCCCGTAAGTCAGGCGGACTTCTCCGTTCAACTTGACTATACCATAGTATGACGCGCCCGTCATCAGATCACACGTTCTTTGGTGTTTTCAAGATAGAGGGTAAATTTGGTAAGAGATTATTGTATAGACATACTCAAGATAATCTTACATAATACTTAGGAATACTAGGATATAGCATTCTACTTTAAACGCATTGTTGTTAAAGTACAAAGGCGCCGGGAGGCGCTACTCTTTCTTTACTAAGGAGGCTTTTATGCCTACAAAACTATTCGGAAAAGCGATGCCGGTTCTCGCGGCGGGCGCTTTGTTCTTCTTTGTTCCAGCTATGGCGGTTAATGCGCGGGGCGCTCTACCGCAGGCTGCGCCAAGCAGCGCGGTACAGGATACCTTTATCATTGCCCTTGAGGGCGATCCGGGTAATGACATCAACACCATCACGACATCTGGCCGTTATGACCTTTCCCTGGAACGGATGCTTTATTCACCCCTGCTCAACTACTACGGACCAAACGACATCACCTACTTGCTTGCCGAAAGCGTGGACTTATCGTCAAGCGGTCCGACTGTAGCGACGTACCATCTTCGTAAAGGCGTAGTGTGGTCAGATGGCGCGCCATTTACTGCAGACGATGTGATCTTCACGTTTGAGCATATTGTTAAGGCTGATTACGCCAATGGACACGACAACTTTGTGTTTGATGGTCAGCCGGTAACTTTTGTTAAACAGGATGACTACACCGTTGAACTGCGCTATCCGGTTTTTGTGAGTAACCCGCTTGAGGCGGCGAGTGCCGAGCATTTCATCATGCCTAAGCATATTTACGCTGGCGACGCGACGCTGGACAATAACCCCAAAAACCAAAAGCCTGTGGGGACTGGTCCGTACAAGCTCGCCGAATACGCGGCGGGGCAGTATGTGAAGCTGGTCGCCAATGACACCTACTTTCTCGGCAAGCCGAAGATTCCGAACATGATCCTGCAAATTGTCTCTGATCTTAATGCCGCGAAACTGGCGCTCCAAAAGGGTGAGATTCATGCGCTGTCGATTACGGTGTCAGACGCTGAATCGCTCAAGTCCAGCGGTCTTAACATCTACGCCTATCCCGAAGATCGCGTGGGCTATCTTTGCGTAAATCTGACGTCGCCCCGCGTACAGGATATTAACTTACGCAAGGCGCTGTTTTTTGCCCTGAACCGTAACGAGATGAACATCGGCGCGTATGTCTCCACCGACTACTACGCCAATGCCTATTCAATACTGCCTTACGCAAACCCTTTCTTTACCGATGACCTGGAGAAGTACGAGCAGGACTTGAACAAGGCGCGTCAGTATCTGGCGCAGGTGAGCGGCGCAATCCCGGTGATACGCTTTGCCTACACCGCCAACAATCCTCAGCAGGAGGTACAGGCTATGGTTGCCCAACAGAACTTGCGGGCAATCGGCGTTACTGTCGAACTTCAGGGGCAGGATGCCGCGTCATTGCAGAATAAGCTGATGGATCATAGCAACACTGACTTTGAGTTGTTCCTCGGCGGTTACATCATGGGCATTGATCCGGGTAACTATCAGCCGCTGTTTTTCAGCACCGCGCCTTATAACTATGCCCGCCTTAATGACGCTGAACTGGATCAGCTCTGGATTGCCGGTTCAGTAGAGGCGGACGCTGCCAAGCGCGTTGAGATATACCACGAGATTCAGCGCCACATTGCTGATCTTGCGGCTTGGTATCCCATTGTTACGAATAAGCGTATACTGGGCGTTACCAGTAATATTGGCGGTATTGAGGATGCGCGGCTTATCCCGATCTATACGTTTGAGGATATGTCAAAGTTGTATTTCAAATAGAAAACTCCCCGCCGAAAGGCGGGGTAATAAGGTGGGCAGAGAAGATTGTGTTTAGATATATAGCGCGGCGGCTTTTGCAGGCGGTTCCTATGCTCTTTATCGTCTGTGTACTGAGTTTTGCGTTGATCCAGATCGCGCCGTTTGACGCGATTGATATGCTAGCGCGCCCGGAGATGTCGCCGGAAGTGGTTGCGGCTTTACGTGCGCGGGCGGGGCTGGATAAGCCCGCGTACATTCAGTTTTTCGCGTGGCTGGGGCGTATGTTCACCGGCGATCTGGGCTATTCCATTGTTAATCATCAAAGCGTGGCCTTTGGTCTTGCATCGCGCCTGCCCAATACCATTCTGCTGGTCTTACCAAGCTATACGCTCGCGGTTATTCTCTCCATTGCGCTGGGCTTACTTGCCGGTTCCCGAAGGGGCGGCAAACTCGACCGCGTGATAGACACGCTCTGCTCCTTTGGCATGGCGACGCCTACGTTCTGGATCGCTATGATCCTGCTCTACATCTTTGCCTACGCGCTCAACCTGTTTCCTGTGCTGGGGATGCACACGCTGGGACGCGAAGCAAGTCTGCCCGACCTTTTACGGCACATGGTTCTGCCCTGCACTGTGCTTACCACCGCCTTTTTACCCGGAACAATCCGCTATGTGCGCTCGTCCACGATCAGCCAGTATCGTGAAGACTATGTGATGGTACAGAAGGCCTTTGGGTGCGGCAAGGCGGAACTACTTTTTCGCCATGTGATGAAAAATGTGCTTCTGCCTATCATTACCCTTGTGGGGATGTCTTTACCTATGCTCGTAACCGGCGCGTTCATCACCGAGTCCATCTTTAGTTGGCCTGGTGTCGGCGTTTACTTCCTGGGCGCTATTAAGGGCTTTGATTATCCAGTAATCATGGTGGTTTTGTTGTTTTCGTCAACGCTGGTCATTCTGGGGAACCTGCTTGCCGATGTGTGCTACTGCCTTGTTGATCCGCGTATCAAATTGTTGATGTAAACATGGCTGAAAACCGGCAGTTGCGGCAAATACGCGCTGAGTTCAGGCGCAGTCCGTCCTTGATACTGGCAGTAGGCTTCCTCGTGTTTGTCATGCTTATATCGATCTTCGCGTTTCTGTCACCCTACGATCCAGACGCGATTGATGTGCTTCACAAGTTCGAGGGTCCAAGCGCCCAGCACTGGTTTGGCACGGACGACTTGGGGCGCGATTATCTCACCCGCGTCTTTTACGGAGGACGTATTTCGCTGATCGCGGGCGTTGTCGCTATGCTTATCTCCACCGCCATCGGCGTACTGGTTGGTATGCTCGCTGCTTACGCAGGCGGCATTGTAGACAATATACTTATGCGCTTCACCGATATACTGTCGTCAATTCCTTGGATGATTCTGGTTACGGTAATCAGTATCTATCTTAAGCCCGGTCTGCAAACCATCATTCTGGTAATCGGCCTGTTTACCTGGATGTCAATTGCCCGCCTTGTCCGCGCCGAGACTTTAAGCGTAAAGGAACGCGATTATGTGCTGTACGCTAGAGCTATACACCAGAAGCCATTCATTATCATCGTCCGCCATTTGTTACCGGCTGTCTTGCCGACTGTCATCATTGCCGCGACTACTGGCGTGGCAAATGCCATTATGATTGAATCATCGCTGAGTTTTCTGGGGCTTGGAGTCCAGCAGCCTATGTCTTCATGGGGCAGTATGTTGAACCGGGCGCAAGGGGTCTTGGGAAGTGCGCCATATATGGCAATTATTCCGGGCATTATGATCATGCTAACTGTGTATTCGTTTAACCAGATTGGATCACTGGCGCGAATTCTGGTGGAACCAAAGTCTTATGAGCGGTGAGTTACTGTTGTCGGCAAGAAACCTGCGCTGTGTCTTTAACCCTAAGCGCCGGAGCGTTGAAGTGGTGAGAGGCATTGATCTCACGCTCTTTTCTGGTGAAATACTGGGGATTGTGGGTGAAAGCGGAAGCGGGAAGACTATGGCAATGCGTTCCATCATTCAGATACTGCCGGATAACGCGGTTCGCACAGCCGATGCGCTTGATTTTAACGGCATTGACCTGCTTTCCCAGACGGAAAACGCCATGCGTTCCCTCTGTGGTAAAGAAATCGCCATGATCTTCCAAGACCCGATGACGTCTCTTAACCCGCTGAAACGCATTGGCGCTCATATCGAGGAAGTGTTGTTACGGCATACGCCAATAAGCCGCGCAGCGGCGGCTCAAGAGGCGCTTACGCTCCTCGCCCGCGCCGGCATCCCAGCCCCGAAGGAACGGGCGCGTCAGTACCCGCATGAGCTATCAGGCGGTATGCGTCAGCGGGTACTCATTGCCATGGCGCTTGCCTGCCGTCCCAAGCTGCTCATTGCGGACGAACCTACGACGGCGCTTGATGTAACGATACAGGCGCAGATACTGGCGTTGCTCCGCAGTTTACGCGATAACGAAGGTATGGCGGTGATTCTCATTACCCACGATCTCGGGGTTGTGGCAAGTTTCTGCCATCGTGTCGCCGTGATGTATGCGGGTCTGATTATGGAAGAAGGCAGTGTCGATGAAATCTTCAGCGATCCACTGCATCCGTATACCCGTGCGCTTCTGCGTTCAGTGCCATCTATTGACGAGCGGGAGCAAACGCGGCTTCTCACGATTGAGGGACAGCCGCCTTCAATGCTTGAGCCGCCGCAAGGTTGTCCCTTTGCCCCGCGTTGCGCCCAAGCTGACGGCGCGTGTACTCAAGCCCTGCCACCAATGCGGCCAGCCACGACAGGATATGACACCAGCGAACATTGCGCCCGCTGTTGCCGGGGTAAACTATGAGCCAAGCTCTTATTGAGGTGAAAAACCTCGTCAAGCGTTTTGATATTCATCATTCACTGCGTCCGGCTACCCATATCTATGCTGTGAATGACGTGAGCTTCTCGATATATCAGGGGGAAACCTTTGGGCTGGTGGGAGAATCAGGCTGCGGCAAGTCCACCTTGGGACGCGCCATTATGCGTATTCACGATGCGACAAGCGGCGTCATCCGTTTCGCGGGCGTTGACATTACGCACTTGTCGGGCAAGGCGCTGTCTCCCTATCGCCAGCGTATGCAAATGATCTTCCAAGACCCCTACAGTTCCCTTAACCCAGCGATGCGGGTGCGTGATATTGTTGCCGAGCCTTTGCTCCTGAAAACAAAGCCCAGTGCTGCTGAATGTGATGAGCGTGTCAGCGCCATGCTTTCGCAGGTGGGTCTGAGCGCCAGCGATATGGAAAAGTACCCACACGAATTTTCCGGTGGTCAGCGTCAGCGTGTCAGCATTGCCCGCGCCCTTATCGTGCGTCCCAGCTTTGTGCTATGCGATGAGCCGATTAGCGCCCTTGATGTTTCCATTCAGGCGCAGATAGTGAATCTCCTTGAAGACCTACAGGCAGAATTCGGTCTTAGCTATCTCTTTGTGGCTCACGATCTTTCGATGGTACGACACATATCGCGTCGTATCGCGGTCATGTATATGGGTGAAATCGTGGAAATCTCCTCAGCGCGTGAAATCTACCAAAACCCTCTACACCCCTATACGCAGGTTTTGCTTTCATCAATTCCAATACCAGACCCCAAGCGAGCCCGCGCTGCTCAATGGAATCTTGTCCAGGGCGAAGTGGCGTTGCCGGAAGCGTCTGTTGTATCAGCGCAGGCTTGCTCATTCTATCCACGCTGTCCTCGCGCCACAGAGCAATGCCGCGCCGGGCGTCCCATGCTCCGCGCAGCCGGTGAAAAACACGAAGTCGCCTGCTTCGCAATCACCTAAACAGGTGTGTCTGGCACACACGAGATTGCTGACGAGCTTTTGATAGTACCCTTTACGGCCAACCGGCCATGCGCCGCTTTAGAGCCTTTGACAAAGTGTATAGATTATATTTCTATTAGCACCATCAAGATAAAGGAGTATTGTCATAAGAAAATGATTAGGGAAGCTATCATACGGGCGGTGAATCGGGAAAACCTGAGCTATGCTGAGGCTGAGGCTGTGATGGACGAAATCATGGGCGGCAAGGCCAGTGAGATACAGATGGCGGCGTTTCTGAGCGCCATGTCCATGAAGGGCGAGACTATCGACGAAATCACTGGGTCCGCCGCAGGTATGCGGAAGCACTGTATCCGCATATTGCACGATATGGATGTATTGGAAATCGTCGGTACTGGCGGGGATAAATCGAACTCATTCAACATATCAACGACTGCGGCGCTGGTTATATCAGCGGCGGGGATTCCGGTAGCAAAGCACGGCAATCGCGCCGCGTCAAGCAAGAGCGGCGCAGCAGATGTACTTGAGGCATTGGGGGTTAACATCGTCGTATCGCCAGAGCGGAGTCTTGAACTGCTCAAAACCATACAACTCTGCTTTCTTTACGCGCAGAATTATCATCTTTCAATGAAGTATGTTGCGCCGGTGCGTAAGGAACTGGGGATACGCACCATTTTTAACATACTGGGACCCCTGGTGAACCCAGCAGGCGCGAACATGGAACTGCTGGGGGTCTATGATAAAGACCTGATCGAGCCAATGGCGCAGGTCCTTGCCAAGCTCGGCGTCAAGAGCGCGATGGTGGTGTATAGTCAGGACGGGCTTGACGAGATTTCCCCCAGCGCCCCGACCAGCGTCTGTGAGGCGCGGGATGGACAATTCACCTCCTATGTCATTACCCCAGAGCAATTTGGTCTAAGCCGTTGTAATAAACAAGACCTTGTTGGTGGCAGCCCGGAGGATAATGCCAGGATAACGCGGGAGATTCTGGACAGCAAAAGGGGGCCGCAGCGGGACGCGGTTCTGCTTAACTCGGCGGCGGCGATCCACATTGCCCGTCCGTCGCTGAGTATCGAGAAAGCGTTGAACCTTGCCGCCGAAACCATTGACAGCGGCAGGGCAGCGGCGCAGCTTGATCGGTTTATCTCTCTGTCTAAGCAAACATGATTCTGGACAACATCGCGGCAGCGACAAAAACGCGGGTAGCGCGGGCGCGGCACAAGCGTCCGCTTGAAGCGGTGAAAGATGCGGCGCAGGCAATGGCGGATAGTAGCAACGTCTCGTTTGAGACGGCCTTATCAGCGCCGGGAATATCGTTTATCTGCGAGGTGAAGAAGGCGTCGCCGTCAAAGGGTGTCATTGCCGAACACTTCCCCTATCTGAACATAGCGCGGGACTATGCCGAGGCAGGCGCGGCGGCAGTATCGGTACTCACCGAGCCAGACTTTTTTCAGGGCAGCAACGATTACCTACAAGACATAGCCCAGGCGCTGCCTTTGCCCACGCTTCGTAAGGATTTCATTATTGATGAGTACCAGATTTACGAGGCAAAGACACTCGGAGCCGCAGCGATACTGCTGATTTGCGCACTGCTGGATACCGCGACGCTGGCGCGTTACATCGAGATTGCCGGCGCGCTCGGTCTCGCCTGTCTGGTGGAGACGCATAACGCGGCGGAGATCGCGGCGGCGCTGGCAGCGGGAGCGCGTATCATCGGCGTCAATAACCGGGACTTAAAGACGTTTCATGTTGATATTGGAACCACAGCACGGCTTCGGCGGCTTATTCCACCGGACAAGCTCGTGGTTTCAGAGAGTGGCATACAGACGCCAAAGGACATTGCGGCCTTACTGGAGCAGGGCGTAGACGCGGCGCTCATCGGTGAAGCCTTGATGCGGGCGGCGGACAAAAAACAATACCTTGCCCAATTACGAGGCGTATAAGCATGAAGATCAAGATTTGCGGGCTGTTCCGTGAGGAAGACATTGACTATGCCAATGAAGCCATGCCGGATTATGTTGGCTTTGTGTTTGCGCCAAGCCGCCGTCAGCTTACCGCAGCGCAAGCCGCCGCGCTCCGCGCCCGCCTGCGCGAGGGCATAACGCCGGTGGGCGTGTTTGTTGACGCGCCGGTGGAGCGTATAGCTGCCTTATATAACGAGGGAATCTTCGCGCTGGCGCAGTTGCACGGCCATGAAGACGCGGCCTATCTTGCCGCGCTCAAGCGTCTCTGCCCCGCGCCGCTGATTAAAGCTGTGCGGATAAGCAGGGACACACAACACGCGCTGTCGATGGATGCGGTAGACTTCTTTTTGTTTGACAATGGCGCAGGCGGCACTGGCCAAACCTTTGACTGGGGCATCTTGCCAGACCTTACGGCGTGTCTACGAAAACCCTACTTCCTTGCTGGCGGTCTCAATGGCGACAACATTACGGCGGCGCTGGCGCTCAAGCCCTTTGCCATTGATGTCTCAAGCGGCGCTGAAACCAATGGTGTGAAAGACCGGGGTAAAATGCTGAGTCTGGTTCAGCAGGTTCATGCGTGGAGGTAAAAGGAGGGGAAGCCTCCTCCACGCTTCAAAGCCTACGGCTTTTCCGCTGCCCCCTCTGCGGGGGCCTTATGCTCTAAACAACTACCACTCACGCGGGCGGTACGCACCTTTCGGCTCGGTAATGCTAAACGTATCGCCGGACGGCTCGATCACGTAAAAGCCTTTCTTCAACGCATACGTCTTCTCGCCTTCGTTAAAAATTACCCCGGCAACGGCTCCCAGGTATGCACGCTTATCGCTATGCATATCCGCGTACTTGCGCAGTTTTTCCATACGCTCAATGTGATCGTCAATGTCCCGTGTGTTGGGCTTGGACTTAATCTCGACAATCATCACCTTTTGGCCGTTCTCAAGGAAGGCGTCAACTTCCAGGACTATGTCGTGTTCACGATCCACTATTTCGGTGTCTCTATGCGTCTTGGTAAATTCGAAGTCAAGTTCCCGGAATCGCTCCACGAGGTTAGGGACTATCATGTGTTCAACCATATCGCCGAACCGGTGGCCTAGTTCGCTAATCCGCTTGTCGGTTGCCTTCATC